>JBEKAU010000327.1:0-4124 GCA_050015755.1 Vulcanimicrobiaceae bacterium
CGCGTCCGTGCGTTCGGTGATCCCGTCGTCGAGGATGACCAGCGCGTTGTTCAGGCCGCGCGCCGTCGTCGGATTGTTCGCGAACAAGGTCTGGGTGGCAGCGAAGGTGATGGTTCCGCGAATCACGGCCGGCAGATGCGGGTTCGCCTTCCCCATCACGCCGGGCTGGGCACCGAAGCCGAACGGCCCGATCAGCGAGAGGCTGAAGCCGTTCCCGTTGCCGCCGCCCGGGCCGGTCTGGTGGTAACGGTCGAGGCTGGCCTGTACGCTGACAACTGATGAAAGCCGGCGCACGACCGAGACCGTCGTCTCCAGGATCCGCGTCGGCACAAAATTGTTGTGGGAGTTCTCGAAGCCCTCGGTGAGCTCGACGTCGGCCTTCTTGCCGGCGCTGCGATGGAACTCGAGTTCCTGGTCGGTCTCGACACCGTTGGTCTGCGCCACGCTGGCGCCGCTGCCGGTGCCCAGGCTCTCCGTCCACTGGTACGAGGCGGATCCGCCGAAGAGCGGGTGGGTGATGCCCAGTGAGGTCTGGCTCGTCGTCGCCGTCCCGGCGTTGGAGGTCGCTGCGCTGGCCTTCTGGATCGTCGCGAACAGGGAGAACTTCTTGATCTGATCGGTCAACGTCAGCCCGCCGCTGCGATTGAGGGTGAGGACCCCGTCGATCTGTTCGTCCTCATAGTCGCCGACGTACTCGATCCCCAAGTGTCCCCAGGACTTTCCGCCGTTGATCGTCAGGTCGTTGGAGTGAGTGACGTCGCCGTTGATGTCGCGGTCGTCGAGGTGGCTCAGGTCGACGCTGACGTTGCCGAAGTTCCCCTGGCGGCGCAAAGCCAAGCTCGCACTCAGGCCCGGGTCGATCTCCCCCGTGAGCGTATTGAAGCCGTCGGGGTCGTAGCGCAGTTCGAGGCTCTCCCCGGTGTTCTTACCTTGAAGGTCGGCCTGAAAGCCGGCTGCGATCGCGGTACCGCTGGTCTCCTCGGGGATACCACTGCTGTTGCCGACCGCGACTTCCGCTTGGGTCGAGAGAGCCGCTCCGTACTTCTGGAACGAGAGATCGCCGATCGACTCGCGGCCGCCTTGCTCCCCCGTTCCGTAGTATCCCGAGAGACCGAAGTAGCCGCCGAACGCCGTCCAATCGCGCCGCAGGCCGAAGATCCGGAAGGTCTCTTCCTCCTGATCGGTCGCGATCGCGCTCATGTAGCTGACGTCGCCGTTGCGAAGCGGGAACGTCAGCGACACGCCGCGGGCGAACCCGCCGATCTCGAGCTGGGTGTCGGCCGGGCCGGCCAACTGCCCGTAACTCAGCGTGTACTTCGGGGTCCGGTACGAGACGATGAACGAGCCGCTGTTGAATTCGCCCCCGCCCTCGCCGAACGAGTCCGACACCTCAAGCGCACTCTGCTCGGTCCGCCGGTCGGCGGTGATCGTCAGATCGGTCGCGTAGTCGTTGATGTCGTCGTCCAGACCGTTGCGCGTCTGCTTGTTGACCCCCAGTTGATAGGTCCCCGTGCCCCCCAGGACGATCGGGCCCTCGCCCAGGAACGAATGGCGCTTGGGGCCCGGGGAGGGGCTCGGACTCGCCGCGGGCGTCGCGCTCGGAGAGGGGCTCGGGGACGGACTCGCGTCCGGTCCCGGCGAGGGCTCGAGCAACGCGATCAGCGGTCCCAGCGGAAAATGGAGGTCGACGGCCATGACGGGGGCCGCGAGCAGCACCCCCTCCGACGCGAAGCAGACGGCCGAGGCAACCAAGCATGCGACACCCGCCCCGGCCAGCAGGCGCCGGAGACGGAGATGCATCTCCCCGGTCATCGGCCGGCCGGATCGGGCTCGCCAGCCAATCTGTGGATGGCGGGGTAAAGTCGGGGCTCGGCAGGTGCCGATAGGATGGGGAGGGGTACCTGTACCCCCAGCCCACGGACGGGCAGCTTCCACGGAGGGAAGACCGACCATCACCATGGACGTCGGGGCGCTCGCGGCCTTTGCACTCAACGCGAACGTCCAAACGCAAGATGATCTGACGACGCAAACACAGCGTCTCTCTTCAGGCTTGCGTATCAACACGGCGGCAGACGATCCGAGCGGACTCGCGATCGCGTCTTCGCTTGCGACCAAGGTGGCGGGTCTCGATCAAGGCGTCCAAGAAGTGCAAGACGCTAACAACGCGCTCAGCATCGCCGACGGCGCGATGGCGACGATCTCCGACATCCTTCAGCGCATGCGGACTTTGACGGTCGAGGCCAACAGCGATCTGCAGAGCACGAACGATCTTTCGGACATTCAGGCGGAGCTGAACCAGCTCGCGCTCGAGATCAATCGCATCTCGGAGAACACGACGTACAACGGCCGCAATCTGCTCGACGGGAGTGCCTCGAGCGACGCGCCGCTACCTGCGCAAGTGTGGGCGCCGGAGAACCCGACCCTCGCGTCGGGGCAACAGCTCTACGATCCGACCTCGCTCGACGTCTCCTACGGGACGGGCGAATCAATCGAGCAGAGTTTCACAATCAATTCCTATGATCCGTCAACGAACTTGCTTTCGGTCACGATTGACTTGGAGAGCCCGAACGGCGCGTTTGGACCCGCACAGCCCGGTACGTTCACCGTCTTGGCCGGCACCAATCAAATCGAAGGGTCGTCCGGACCATTCACGCAGGTCGATCAGAATGGCAACGAGGTGCTCTCGTTCAACATCGGCGTGTTGAGTGCCGCCGATGTCGGTCAAACAGCAATCCTCGTAAGCGTTCCCGCGCAAACCAAAGCGCCGGGTGGTAACATCTACGTCAACGACGGCTCCGCGGAAGGATCCACGATCGGCGTCGACATTCCGAGCGTATCCGCCAACAATCTCGGCGTGAGCCAGATCCAAGTCGGCGACGCCACCGCAACGACTGCGGCAGAATATCGCGTCGACTACGCGATCCAATATCTCGGTCAGATTCGCGCGCAGGTCGGCGCGCAAAACGTGTCGCTGCAGGAAGCGGCGACCAACGGTAATACGGCTGCCGTCAACTACCAGGCCTCGGAGAGTGCAATTCGCGATGTGGATGTCGCGAGCGCGACGACTGCGTTCAGCAAGGACCAGATTCTCAACTCGATCCAGCAGCGGATGATCGCCGGCGTCGAGCAGATGGCCATGTCCTTCGCCACCCTCGTCAGCGACGCGATTGTGCTCTAGCGGACGGAGTTTACCGAAACTTTACCGGACTCGAACGGTGTGAGGCCGGTCACGTCGCCAAGAAGTCTCCCTCGCCAACCTCGGAGGGAGAGTGGACTTCATGGACGGTCGGAATCTCGCCGTGCTGCTTGCCGTTGGGCTGCTGGCAGGGTGCTCCTCGTCGTCGGGCGCGCTCGCCCCGTCGAGCGCGGTCCAACAGCCGCAGCAGACCCAATCCTCGGCGCTCTACCCGGCCGGCTCGTCCGCCGCGCGCCACATTCTGGCCAACGTGGACACGACGGCGGTGCGCCGCCGCACGCAAAGCAGCAGCTCGAGCTCCAGCTACGACGACGGCGGCTGGGGTCAACTGGTGCTGCCGGCCGTGCAGCCGTGCGAGAACGGCGCCTTCTCGAACAACTGCGCCAATTGGGGCACCCTCCAAGGAAACCGAGTCGGCGGCACGAGCGTCGTGCCCGGCGCGCCGGACCTCGATCTGTGCAGTGACGCCGCCGACTATCCGCAGGCGACGCTTGGCAACCCGGTGGAATATCCCGGCCCGCTCGCGCCGACGACCTTCACCCTCGCCTACAGTGGCTCGCAGCCCCTTCCGATCATCAGCTTCAACACGCGGCTCTTCGTCGCGTCGCTGAGCAACGGGTTTGCGCCGAACGCCGCCAGCGCGTCGATGACCCTCACGCCGCTGCTGACGAGTACCGCCGGCCGCGGCTGGTTGCTCTTCTCCACCTGGAGCTGGCCGGCCGACTTCATCGTGATCCCCTATCAGGTCAACGAGATCCAGGTCGCGCAGTCGTCCTCGCCGGTGGTAACCGCGCCGGGGAGCCCGGGGACGCTCGGCGCCTTCGATTGCCTGCAGCGCCCGATGGGTGCGCTCATGCTCGGCGACGGCGTGACCTTCGGCTCCGCCAAGGGCTGGCCGGTGCTGACGACGACCTCGACCAACGTCATG
>JBEKAU010000328.1:0-4122 GCA_050015755.1 Vulcanimicrobiaceae bacterium
AGCCGACCGTGGCGCCGTGGTAGGCGCTCACGTCGTTGGCCGCGATGGCTAGCGCCGGGATCGAGTCGATGTGGGCGCGGCGCGAGAGCAGCAGCGCGTCGTCGCGTAGCGAGGCGTCGCTGCCGTGCGCGTGCGGACGGATCGTGATGTCGCCGAAGAAGCGCCCTTGGCCGCGGTCGGCCGCGGCGGTACGGACGATCGTCGAGGAGGTCGTGTTGCCGACGGCGTGGTCGGCCGACGTCGTCAGGTCGACATGCTGGAAGCCGGTGTTGAAGAAGAGCGCATTGACCTCGGTGTGCGCGCCGCCGCCGTCGAGCGAGGCGTTGAGCACCGAGCGCGCCAACGTCGCCCCCAGCTCGGCGAGGTGCCAGCGGATGATCGCGTCGGGTGCGGCTTGCGCGCTGCGGTGCATCAGCACCCGCGCCTCTTCGCCGAGCTGCTGGATCGCCGCGTAGTCCAGCGCGGCGCGCGCGCCGAGCTGGACGGTGACGACACCGCAGAAGAAGCCGGCGCCCTCGCCGATCTGGCGCTCGAGCACGGTCGCGCGCGCCCCCTCGCCCAGGACCACGACGATGCGGGGGAAGACCGCGTCGGCGTGCGGCTCGGCTTGCGCGAAGACCAACTGGATCGGCTCGTCGAGTACGACGCCGTCGGGGACGTGCACGAACGCGCCGCAATTCTGGAACGCGGTCGCCAGCGCGGCGAACTTATCGCCGCTCGCGGCGTCACCAAAGGCCGGCATGAGCGCCCGCAACTGCGGGTCGCGGGCGGCGTCGGCCAGCGGAAGCACGGTGACGCGCGGATCGCTCGTCACGGCGCCGGACGCGGTCAGCGCAGTCGCGCCGCGGTGGACGAGCGCTCCCGTGCTCTCGGGGATCGTGAGGCGGTCGGTCGTATAGCGCAGCTCTTCGGTGCGCAGCGCCGCGTAGTCGTGGCGCCAGCTGCGCGACGGCTTGCCGCCTCGCATCGCCAGCGTCGCGTAGCGTGTCAGTGCGGCGTGGCGCTCCGTGGCGTCGACGATGCCGCCGCTGCGATCACCGGCCTGCGCGAGCAGTGCGATCGCGGCGTCGAGGCCCTCGCCGGTCGGAGCGAAGTGGATGCCGGCCGGCGTTTCGGTGGCGCTAGACACCCGCGGCCGCAACCTCGTCGCGGATCCCGTCGTAGCCGTCGCGCTCGATCTGCTGCGCGAGCTCCGGGCCGCCGGTCTTCACGATGCGGCCGTCGATCATGATGTGCACGACGTCGGCCGGCAGATGCTGCAGAATGCGCGGATAGTGGGTGATGACGAGGAAGCCGGTGTTCTTGCCTTCGTCGCTGGCGCGCAGCGCCTGCACGCTCTTGCCGACGGCTTGCAGCGCGTCGACGTCCAGGCCCGAGTCGGTCTCGTCGAGGATGGCGTACTTCGGTCCCATGATCGCCATCTGCAGCATCTCGAGGCGCTTCTTTTCGCCGCCCGAGAAACCGTCGTTGACGTAGCGGCCCAGGAACGCCGGGTCCATGTCCAGCGTGTCGAGCTTCTCGAACACCAGCTGGCGGAACTTGGCCGGCGCGAGATCACCGGGGCGCACCGCTTGGCGCGCGGTGCGAATGAAATTCGCAACCGTCACGCCTGGGATCGCCGCCGGATACTGGAATGAGAGGAACAGGCCGGCCTGCGCCCGCTTCTCGGGCGGGAGGTCGAGCAGCTCCTCGCCGTCGAGGGTCACCGACCCGCTCTGCACCGTGTAGCCGGGATGCCCGGCCATGGTGAAGGCGAGCGTCGATTTCCCGCTTCCGTTGGGGCCCATCAGCGCGTGAACGCGGCCCGGCTCGACCGCGAGGTCGATGCCCTTGAGGATCTCGTTTCCTTCGACGGCGACCTTGAGGTCGCGCGCGATCAGCCCAGTTGACATGCTCTGCCATCGTAGGCGGCCGGGAGGAGAAAGTCAAGGAAAGCCTGGACTATCTGCGACTTCCGTGGTACCGTGGGGCGGGATGCACGACCGCTTTTTCGAGTCGACGCGAGGGAAGATCGTCGGGGCGCTGCGCGAGCGGCACTCGGCCTCGGCGTTCGACCTGGCGGACTTGCTCGGGTTGTCCCCCAATGCGATTCGGCAGCAGCTGGTCGTCTTGGAGCGGGACGGCCTGATCGCCGGCCACAGCGTGCGCCGCAGCCGCACCAAGCCGACCGTCGAGTACACCCTGACGGCCGAAGCGGACCGCTATTTTCCGCAGCGCTACGACAAGATGCTCAACGCCGTGCTACGTGAGATCCGCACTGCCGGCGGCGACGATGCGGTCAAGTCGATCTTCGACCGGATCGGGCAGCGTTCGGCCGCGCGCCTAGGCGCGGCGCTCGGCGAGAAACCGGTCGACGAACGGATTGCCGCCGTCGTCTCGGCGCTCAAGGCGTCGGGTGTCACCGCGGACATGCAGAAGACCGACCGCGGCACGATCGTGCTGCACGAGCACGCTTGCCCGTATGCCTCGGTCGTCGCCGAGAACCCGGAAGCGTGCTCGGCGATCCACACGATCCTCGAGTCCGTCGTGCCGGGCCAAGCCCACCAGACGGAGTCGCTCGCAACCGGCGGCAGCGAGTGCCGGTTCGAAATCAATGTCGACCCGCAACCGCAGAGAGAGACCGCCACCGCACCATGAATTTCGCCAAGTTTCAGCAGCTCGTCGAGCACCGTACCGGGTTCCGCACGATGGAGCAGCCGACCGCGAGCGGCGAGTACTTCAGCGACTCGTGCGGCGATCTCTATACGTTCTTCTTGAAGGTCGGTCCGGGCGACGTCATCGAGGACGTCTCGTACTTCACGACCGGCTGCGGCTTCGGGACGGCGACGTGCTCGCTGCTCGTCGAGCTGGTGCGCGGCAAGACCATCGACGAAGCGCTGGCGGTGAGCGACGCCGACATCGAAGCGGCGCTCGACGGCTACCCGGAAAAGAAGAAGGACTACCCCGAGCGCTCGCGGCTCGCGCTGCAGGCGGCAGTCGAGGACTATCGGCGTGGCCGCGCCGAGGGGCGCATCACCGACTCGATGCTCGAGCAGGCCAAGGCGACCGTCGCCGTGGCGGCCGCAGCCACGCAGCCCGGCAACGGCACGACCTCGGAAGACGAAAAGGCCGGT
The DNA here is from genome assembly GCA_050015755.1 of Vulcanimicrobiaceae bacterium. Taxonomy (GTDB): domain Bacteria; phylum Vulcanimicrobiota; class Vulcanimicrobiia; order Vulcanimicrobiales; family Vulcanimicrobiaceae; genus Vulcanimicrobium. The sequence continues at coordinate 3,114 of JBEKAU010000328.1, forward strand.
CCGAAGGTCCTCGACGACGGCGGCGTCGTCACCATCAAGCTGCACTGATGCTGCTCGCGCTGGCGCTCGCCACGGCGACGCCGGCGCCCGCGACCCCGCACGTCAGCGTCACCTGCGCGCGCGCACCGATGTGGCTCTGGCCCGCGAATGCGAGCCGCCCGGGGCATGCCCAAGTACCGCCGGCGACGCTGGGCGCGCGATTCGTGCGTCTGGCCGGGCCCCGCACCACGCTCGACGGCGCGCAATACGTCGAGACGAACGTCCCGGCCGAAGAGCCGGGCCATCGCGGTGAGTTCTACTGGCTCGCCGCCACGTGCGCGGTCGACGAAGACTGACGTCACCTGACGGCTGCGTGCCGTTCAGCGTGCGGGAACGATCGGAAAGCGCCGGTCGACGGTGATGATGCGGCTGTAGGTGTCGCGGGTGAGTGCGCCCGCCCGCAGCGCCTCGATGATGCGTTGCAGGTCGTGCTGGTCGCGCGCGGCGACCTCGAGGACCCAGTCGTAGCGTCCGGTCGTCACGAAGGCACGCAGGACGCCCGGTGTGCGCGCAGCGCGCTCTTCGAACTGCGCCGCGGTCGTCTCCGACTCCATCTTCACCTCGATCAGCGCGCGCAGCGGCAGACCCAGCGCGCCCGGATCGATCGTTGCCGTGAAGCGTTCGATCGTGCCGTTTGCCTGGAGCTTGCGGACGCGCTCGGCGGCCGCGTTCGCGCTCAGCCCGACCCGCTGGGCCAGGTCGCTGTAGGACAGCCGCCCGTCGCGCTCGAGGATACGGAGAATATCGTGGTCGATCTCGTCCATTACTGAGGAATTCTCCGCATCTGGTCGCAGGACCGCCTGAAATCGGTGTGATCGGCGGTGCATGCTGCCGTATACTCATGCCTATGTTGGTTGCAGCGGTACTCGCCGCGGGAATCGCCACGCTCGATCCCGCCCACGTCGACGCACTCCTCGGCGCGGCCGAGCACGCGATGCAGTCGTATGTGTTCCCCGATGTCGCGAAGCGG
>JBEKAU010000329.1:0-4119 GCA_050015755.1 Vulcanimicrobiaceae bacterium
CACCGATACTGCGCCCTACGGTCTGGGCACCTATGCCAGCCGAAGCACGCCGGTTGCCGGCGGCGCGATCGCGCTGGCGGCGCGACGCATCCGCGAAAAGGCGAAGAAGATCGCCGCGCACCTGCTCGAGGCCGCCGAGGACGACGTCGAGTGGGAGGATTACAAGTTCGCGGTCAGCGGCGTCCCCGGCAAGAGCGTGACGATGAAGGAGATCGCGTTCGCCGCCTATACGAATCCGGCGCCGGACACCGAGCCCGGTCTCGAGGCGACGTTCTACTACGATCCGCCGAACATGACGTTCCCGCACGGTTCGTACATCGCGGTCGTCGACGTCGACCCCGACACCGGCGAGACGAAGGTGCGACGGTTCCTCGCGATCGACGACTGCGGCGTCGTCATCAACCCGATGATCGTCGAAGGTCAGATCCATGGCGGACTGACCGAAGGCTTCGCGATCGCGTTCATGCAGGAGATCCGGTTCGACGAAGCCGGCAACCATCTCAACACCAACTTCACCGACTATCTGATCCCGACGTCGCTCGAGACTCCGCATTGGGAGACTGACAGCACGGTCACGCCCAGCCCGCACCACCCGATCGGCGCGAAGGGCGTCGGTGAGAGTCCCAACGTCGGGTCGCCGGCGGCATTCGTCAACGCGGTGGTCGACGCGCTCGCGCCGCTGGGGATCACGCACATCGACATGCCGCTCTCGCGCGCGAAGGTGTGGAACGCGATCCAGCGGGCGAAGCAGACGTGAACCTCACCTGGCAGGGGACCGAGCACGTCCTCGCACCCAAAGACCGCACCTGGGCGTTCATCAACGACCCCGCCGAGGTCGCGCAGTGCCTGCCGGACGTGCAATCGTTCACCGTCGTCGACGCGCACGTGTTCGATGCGGTGGTCAACGTCGCGGTGGGTCCGGTGCGCGGCAAGTTCACCTTCCGCATCGCGCTCGAACCACAGCCCGGCGACGCGCAGATGAAGATGGCGATTCGCGGCGGCGGCTTGGGTAGCGTGATCGACTTGACCGCGAACGCGACCATCGCCGACAATGGCGACGGTACGACGACGCTCGACTGGTCGGGGAGCGCCTCGATGCGCGGTCCGGTCGCGACGATCGGCGGCCGCATGGTCAACGCGCAGGCCGAACGCGTCATCACCACCACGTTCGCGAACATCAAGAACCGGCTGGCGGGCGTCGCCGCACCGTGAACGGCATGACCGGCGAGATCTTCGAGCGGATCGTCCACCTCGAGCAGGAGCACGTCCCGTTTGCGATCGCGACCGTCGTCGGCCGCAGCGCCCCCGTCAGCTCGCACTTGGGCGATCGGGCCCTGGTCTTCGCGGACGGCCGGATGGAAGGGTTCGTCGGCGGGTCGTGCTCGCGCGACATCGTTCGCCACCAAGCGATCGAGGCGATGCGCCGCCGCGAGTCGCTGCTGGTGCAGATCCGCCCCGGCGCGCTGCTCGACGAAGGTGAAGACGGCCGCATCGTCGTCCCGATGCGCTGCTCGTCGGAGGGAGCGATCGACGTGTACATCGAGCCGCGTCTGCCGCGCCGCACGTTGCTCATCGTCGGCTTCACCCCGGTCGCCGTCGCGCTCGCCGGCGTGGGTGCCGCGCTCGGCGACGACGTCGTCCGGGTCGTCGCCGACGACGAACTGCGCGACCTCGGCGCGCCGGCCGGTCACGTGGTCGCGCTCGGCGCGCTGCCGGCCTACCTGACGGCGCTGCCGGACGCCGTGCGCGCAGGCCTCGCCGCCGTCGTCGCCTCGCAAGGCCACTACGACGAGGCGGCGCTCGAAGCGCTGCTCGACGCCGCGCCGGCGTACCTGGGGCTGCTCGCGAGCCGGCGCCGCGCCGCGAGCGTCACCGCCTATCTCGCCGAGCGCGGCTGCACGCCCGAACGCATCGCAACGATTCGCAATCCGGTCGGCCTGGACATCGGGGCGCGCCGGCCGGGTGACGTCGCGGTTTCGGTGCTGGCGGAGATCATCGCGGCGACACCGACGCCGCCGAGCGCGACCGATGTGAAGACCCTCTGCGAGACGCACACCGTCGTCGATCCGGTCTGTGGCATGGAGGTCGAGGTGACCGGCCACGAGGTCGGCGTCGACCACGAGGGCATCAGTTACGCCTTCTGCTGCGCCGGCTGTCGCACCGCGTTCCTCGCCGATCCGTCACACTATCTCACCGCCTCGGGCGGCCCATGACCGCGCAGGAGCTGCGCGAACGTTTCCACGCGCGCGGCTTCGTCGTCGACGACGAGCTCGGCACGGCGCTCGAGCTGATGACGCTGCTGGGCAAACCGCTCCTTATCGAAGGGCCTGCCGGCGTCGGCAAGACCGATGCGGCGAAGGTGCTGGCAGAGGTGCTCGGGACGCGGCTCATTCGCCTGCAGTGCTACGACGGACTCGACGCCGCGAGCGCGCTCTACGAGTGGAACTACCCCAAACAACTGCTGCGCCTGCGACTGACCGAAGGGACGGGTGCGTCGGCCGACACGCGCGAGGCCGAGATCTTCAGCGAGGCGTTCTTGCTGCGCCGTCCGCTGCTCGAGGCGATCCTGCAAGACCGCGCACCGGTGCTGCTCATCGACGAGATCGACCGCGCCGACGAGGCCTTCGAAGCGTTCTTGCTCGAGCTGCTGGGCGAGTTCCAGGTGACGATCCCCGAGCTCGGCACGATCAGCGCGCGCGAGCGGCCGGCGGTGATCCTGACCTCGAATCGCAGCCGCGATCTCTCCGACGCATTGCGGCGCCGGTGTCTGTACCTGTGGCTCGGCTATCCGAGCGTCGAGCAGGAGATCGCGATTCTGCAAGCGCGGGTCCCGGAGATCGACGCGCGCTTGGCGCGCCAGATCGCGCGCTTCATGGAGTTCCTACGCGCCCAGCCGTTCACCAAGGTGCCGGGTGTCGCCGAGAGCCTCGACTGGGCGCTCGCGCTGGTCCGCCTGCACCGCGACGCGCTCGACGAGGCCACGCTCGCGGCGACGCACGGCTGCATCCTCAAGGTCCGCGAGGACTGGGAACTGCTGCAAACGCAGGCGACCCGCTACGAATCGTTGTTCGCGCCGGCCGAGGTGAGCGCGGCGCGGCCGGAGTCGGACTACGGAATCGGGATCGTCCGCGCTCGGCGCGGCTGAGCTGCTCTCGGCGAACGTCGCGGTCTTCTGCGGCGTGCTGCGCGAGGAGCACGGCTTCGCGCTCGGCCCGGCGCACGTGCTCGACGCGATCCGCGCACTCGAAGCGATCGGGATCGACGACCGCGCTCGCGTGCAGACGGCGCTGCGTCTGACGTGCTGCGGCTCGCCGGATGAGCGCGCGACCTTCGATCGCGCCTTCGCGGCGTTCTTCGACGAGCCGTCGCCCGGCGTCGCGCAGCCCTACGCACCGCGCCACAGCCGGCCGGGCCGCGATGAGCGCGGCGCCGGCGACGAGCGCGGCGTCGCCGAGCCTGGTGCGAACACGGAGGAAGACGGCAGCGCGACGCCTGCAGCGGGCGAGCGGCGCGTCGACGATGAGAACGACGAACTGCGGTCATGGCGTACTCTGCGCGCGCGATACAGCCCGGCCGCTGTGCGCGCAGCGCGCGCTCGGCTCGCGCCGGACGCGGAACACGCGATGGAGCGGGCCGCCGCACGGTTCGTCGCCGCGGCGCGGACCGGGCGTGCGCGACGATTGCGCGCGGCCGCGCAAGGCCTGCGGCTCGACGGGCCCCGCACGCTTCGCGCGAGCCTGCGCACCGGTGGCGAGCCGTTCGTCCTTCACCGGCGCGGACGTCCACCGCGCGCGCCACGCTTCGTGTTCCTGATCGACGGCAGCCGATCGATGGCCGAGCACACCGACGCCGTCGTCGCGTTCGCGCGCGCCGTCAGCTCTCAGACGCGGCGCGCGAGCGTGTTCACCTTCAGCACCGAGCTGCGCGAGGTGACCGGCGCCCTGCGTGCGCCCGGCCGCGCCGCGATCGAGGCGGAGCTCGGCGCGGCGTGGCACGGCGGGACGCGCATCGGCGCGGCGTTGACCCACTTCCTGACGACGCAGGGCGATCGGTTGCTGAGCCGCGATACGATCGTGCTGATTGCAAGCGATGGGCTCGATGTCGGTGACGTCGAGCGGC
>JBEKAU010000330.1:0-4105 GCA_050015755.1 Vulcanimicrobiaceae bacterium
GCCGCTTCCCGCACACAGAGGAACGTGCCGACGACGTTGACGTCGGCGACGCGGCGAAACGTCGCAGCGTCGAGATCGAGAAACGGCGTCGTGTCGATGATGCCGGCTGCGGTCGCCAGCGCGTCGAGTGGCCCGTCCAGCGCGGCGATCGCCTCGTCGAAGGCGCGCCCGACCGATGCCTCATCGGCAACGTCGACCGCGACCGCGTGTCCGTCGATATGCTGTGCAACGGCCTGCGCGCCGGCCAGGTCGCGGTCCGCGACCACCACTCGGTAGCCTGCGGCGGCCAACAGCTCGCAGGTCGCCCGGCCGATCCCGCTCGCGCCCCCGGTTACCAGCGCCGTCCGCGGCGTCTCACCGAACCACTCCACGTCATCCTCCGGCCCGCTCCGGGCTCGCCACGCCGTTCTCGCCCCCGCCAGCTGAGACTTCTTCCACCGTCCCCCCGGCCGGACGCAGGAACGTTTCCTCGTTGGAGGCTAAGACGCTGGCCACTCATTCATTTGGTCGTAGCCCAAGGAGCCGCACCCGTGAAGCAGACTCTTTCGCGTGGTCGTTTCGTCGCCGGGACCGCCGGCGCAGCCGCCCTGACGTTCGGGACGGCCCCATACGTCATTGCCGCACCGACCAAAGAAGTCGTCATCGGCCTCGACATTCCGTTGACGGGCCCGTACTCCGATCAGGGCGCCGACCAGCAGCGCGCCTACAATCTCGCCATCGAGGAGATCAACGCGCACGGCGGGATCCTCGGCATGCCGATCCGCGCGGTCGTGGCGGACGACCAAACGAAGGCACCCGTCGCGCGTGACAATGCGGAGCGCATGATCGATCGCGACGGCGCCGTCATGATCACCGGCGGCTCGTCGACCGGCACCGCGCTGGCCGTCTCGGCACTCTGCCAAGAGAAGAAAACGATCTTCATGGCGACGCTCACGCACGGCGACGAGACGACGAACCAGAACTGCCACAAGCACACCTTCCGCCGCTACAACGACGCGTACATGAGCGCGCAGTCGCTGGCGCGCACGATGGTCAACAAGTACGGCACCGGCAAGTGGTTCTTCATCACGGCCGACTACGCGTGGGGCCATTCGAACTACGACAACATCACCGCGGTGATCCAGCCCAAGGGCGCCAAGGTGCTCAACAACATCCTCACGCCGTTCCCGACCACGACCGATTTCTCGTCGGCGCTCTCGCAGGCGCAGGCCGCCAAACCCGACGTCTTGTGCGTCATCCAGTTCGGCGGTGACATGGTCAAGTGCGTCAACCAGGCGGCTCAATTCGGGCTGACCAAGTCGGCCAAGATCCTCTGCCCGCTGGTCGACGAATACATGGCCAAGGGGGCCGGTGCCAACTTCGACAACGTCGCCTCGACCGCGCCGTTCTACTACAAGTATCACGGAATCGAGCATGCCGCTCAGTTCCCGGGCGCGAAGCGTTTCGTCGACGCGTTCATGAAGAAGTACGGCGCGCCGCCCTCGAACGGCGCCGAGTGCGCCTACGCCGACATCTACATCTACAAGATGGCGGCCGAAAAGAGCGGTTCGCTCGACCCGGCCAAGATCATCGAGGTTCTCGAGACGACCAAGTTCCAGTTCACCAAAGAACAGGAGTGGTACCGCAAGGAGGATCACCAGGGCGTCAACTCGTGCCTGGTCGTCGAGGGTCTGCCGGTGGGCGAGCGCACCGAGGGCGGCCTGGGGTACGCGCGCGTCCTCGAGGTGCACTCCGGCGAGAGCGTCGTCCAGCCGCTCGCGGGACTCAAGTGCCAGATGGAGCCGGCCTGAGGCAGGCCTCCGTCGAAACCACCACGGGTCGGCGCCCAGACGGACGCCGACCCGTTTGCATATCATCGAATAGGTAGGACGTGGACTCGATCATCACCGCACTCCTCAACGGCCTGGTTCGCGGCCTGATCTACGTGGCGATCGCCGTCGGGCTCACGATCGTCTTTGGGACGCTGCGCCTGGTCAACTTCGCGCACGGCGCCTTCTACGCGATCGGCGCCTACGTCGGGCTCGTTGTCGCCACGCACTACGGACTGCTGCCCGCCTTCGTCGCCGCGCCGCTCGCGGTCGCGCTCTTCGCGATCGTGCTCGACCGCTTCGTGCTCCGGTACTTCTACGACAAAGGGCCGACGCTGCAGATCCTCGTCACCTTCGGGATCGCGCTGGTCGTCGAAGAGACGCTGCGGTTGATCTTCGGCGGGACGACGCAGCAATATCCGATGCCGGCCGCACTCGAAACCTCGACGACGATCGGTCCCATCACCTACCCCACCTACCAGCTGCTCTTCGCAGGCGGCGTGATCGTGATGCTGCTGCTCGTGTGGTGGTTCATCCGCGGCACGACCTATGGGCTGATCGTGCGCGCCGGGGTGCGCGATCGCATCATGGTCCAATTGCTGGGCGGCAACGTGCGCCTCGCCTCGACGATCGTCTTCGCCCTGGGCGCGGCGATCGCGGGCCTGGTCGGCGCAGCGGCGTCGCCCATCTACAGCATCGACCCGCAAATCGGCTTCAGCTTCTTGGTGCCCTCGTTCGTGGTCGTCGTCGTCGGCGGCCTGGGCAGCTTCTGGGGCGCGGTGCTCGGGGGCTTGCTCATCGGCGAGCTGCAAGCGCTCACGACGGTCTGGTTCGCGCCGGCTTCCGACGTGGTGATTTACGTATGTATGGCCCTGATCTTGCTCTTGCGTCCGCAAGGATTGCTCGGCGAGAGCGAGGTCATCCGCCAGTCATGACCTCGACCGACGTGATCCCGGTCCTCGCGCCCTCGCGCGGGGGGCTGCGGGGCGCCGACCTGCGCTTCGTGCTGTTCACGGCGATCGGGCTGGCCGTCTTCCCGTTCGTGTTCCACCTGATCGGCGGCTACGCGGGTCTGGCCACCCAAATCCTCATCGTGAGCGTGGCGACGATCGGCTTCAACGTGCTGCTCGGCTACGCCGGCATTCTCTCGTACGGGCAGGCGATGTTCTTCGGCGGCGGCGGCTACCTGGCCGCCATCCTCCTGATCCGCACGATGCCGCAGCACCCGAACCTGTGGCTCGCGGTGCTGGGCGCGACCGTGCTGACCACCATCCTCGCGATCGTGATCGGCGCCGTCAGCGTGCGACTCTACGGAATCTACTTCGCGCTCTTGACGTTGGCGTTCGCGCAAATGGTCTTCTTCATCGTCGAGCAAGCGAAGGACTGGACCGACGGCGACGACGGCTTGCAATCGTTTCCGAACGCACTCCTCCCGATCGGACCCTGGAACATCGACCTGACGACCACGCTGCCGGCGATCTCGCTCGGACCGTTCGGGAACCTCGGCGACATCAAGCTGTGGTACATCTTCGCCGCGGTCGTGCTGCTGCTCGTGCTGTGGTTCGTCCGGGTGCTCAATCGCTCGCAGTTCGGCGAGACGCTCGACGCGATCCGCGAGAACGAGGAGCGCAGCGTCTTCGTCGGCTTCAATGCGGCGGCGTATCGGCTCGCGGCCTTCGCGATCTCCGGTGCCCTGACCGGGTTCTCGGGCGCGCTCAAGGCGCTCTACGACGGCACGGTCGCGGTCGACTCGGTCTCGATCGCGCAGAGTGGCGCGTTCGTCATCTACGCCGTCGTCGGCGGCGTGCAGACGCTCTTCGGCCCGGTGATCGGAACGGCGATCATCATGTACCTCGAGAACGTCCTCTCGGCGAAAATCTCGTATTGGCAGCTGGTCGAAGGGTTGATCTTCGTCCTGGTGGTCGTTTTCTTGCCCAACGGGATCGTCGGCACGATCCTCAAACGGCGGCGCGCGCGCAGGATGCTCGTCAATGCGGTGCGGGTGAAGTAGATGGAACCGATTCTGCGCACCACCAAGCTCGGCAAGTCGTTCGGGCACTTCGCGGCCAACATCGACATCGACTTCGCCGTGCAGCCCGGCGAGCTGCGGGCCGTCATCGGCCCCAACGGCGCCGGCAAGACGACGTTCTTCAACCTGCTCAGCGGCGCGCTGCCGCCGAGCGAAGGCCGCATCTTCTTCCGTGACCGCGACGTCACCGCACTCGAGCCGTATCAGCGCGCGCGCCTCGGCATCGCGCGCTCGTTCCAAATCACCAACATCTTCGGACGTTTGAGCG
>JBEKAU010000331.1:0-4095 GCA_050015755.1 Vulcanimicrobiaceae bacterium
GCGCGAGCAGGTGCTCCGGGACGACCGGTTTGGCGCCTTCCTGCAGCGTGGTGAAGAACTGCGTCACGAACGGCGGGTAGCGCCGCCGCAAGCGCACGACGACCGTGAACGGATCGGGCCGCTCGATCCGCACGACTTCCTGGTAGCCCTCGCGGTGGAGGATGTTATTGCGCGGGTTCATGACCGCGCGCCACGAGAACGCGACGTCACGGGCGTCGAACGGGACGCCGTCGTGCCAGCGCACGCCGCGCCGCAGGTGGTAGACGATCGTGCGGCCGTCGCTGCTGATCCCGCCGTTGGCGAGCGAGGGGACGGCGGTAGCGAGGTCGGGGATGAGCGTGCCGTGAGCGTTCGCCGTCACCAGGTACGAGAACATCAGCGAGGACATGTCGTAGCTCAGGTCCATCGTCGAGAGCAGCGGGTTGAGGCTGTCGGGCTCGGCGATGTCACCCAGGCGCAGCACGCCGGGCTGCGTCCACGGCAGCCGCCCCGCGGTCGTCGCGCCGTTGAATGTCTCGCGCGAGGAGACGCAGCCGGTCAGCAGCGCGAACGCCGCCAACAGCGCGAGCGCGCGCCTACGCACGCACGAGCCCGCGCAGCACCTTCCCCTCGGTGTTGAGGTAGTAGTGTGCACCGTCGAAGCGCGGCGTGTTCGCGAACATCAGGAAGAGGTACTTGAAGTTCTCCGAGAACGCATAGGCCGGGAAGAGATCGCCCAGCAGCATCGGCCGCGGCCGCATGTCGTCGACGATCGTGTAGCCGTTGGCGACGCGGCAGGAACGCCGCACGTTCTCGAAGTGCGCGTACGCGGTGTCGCGGTACTTCTGCTCGCCGGTGAGGAACCATAGGTCGAACGCCGCGTTGGCGTACTCCGGCCGTAACTCGTTGCTGGGTGCCTCGATCGCGCCGGTCGCGTAGTCGAACACTTCGGGGATGATCCCGTAGCGCTCCGACATCCACGTCCACGAGTCGTAGTAGGCCTCGCCGATCGCACGATCGCCGCCCTTGGCGATCAGCTCGGCGTAGAACGCGGCCAGCTCGACCTGCCGCGTGCCCAGCGGCGCGCCCGTCTGCGCGTCGACTTGCCGGAACCACAGCCGCCCGTCGACGTGATCGACTTGCCATTTCAGGATCGCGTCGGTCAGCAGCCGGTACCAGTCGCGGCAGTCGGTGTCGTGCAGCATCTGCCAGCCGCCCCAGAGGTATTCATAGAACGAGTCGACCGGCGGGTTGGGCGCGATCGCGCGGGTGTCGACGAACGTGCCCTTCTCGACGTCAAAGTAGGTGCCGAGCAGGTTGAGCGGCGTGCGCTGCGCGATGACGGCCGCATACGCGCGCTTCGAGGCGGCGAGATACTTCGGATCGCCGGTCAGCCGCGTGAGGTCGCCGAACTCGAGGATGTTGCTGCCGATCTCGGCGAGATTCATGTGCGGCTCGCGCACCGCGCCGGTGCGCAGGTTGACGTAGCGATACGGTGGGCCGGTCGGCGATTTCGTGAAACACGGCAAGAGCCGGTCGGCGAGGTCGCGCGCGCGGTCGAGCAACATCTGCTCGCCGGTCGCAGCATGGCCGGCGAGCAGGCCGCCGACCATCCGGATCACCGCTTCGAACATCTGCACCTCGCCGTCGACGTCGTAGTCGAGGTGGTCGCGGATCCAGCGCACGCTGCGGCTCAGCTCGTCGTCGAGGCCCATCACGTACAGCGTGTCGAGTGCCTCGATGATCGAGAGCCCGAACGCGTGGCCGGGAATGAAGAAGTCGCTCGGTGCACCGCTGACCGGCTTGACCTCGTCGGCACCCCACGCGAAGCGGACGTAGCCGTCCCACGCGTGGCGGAACTCGGCGCGCACCTCGTCGGCGACCTGGGCCGGCGGCGGCGCCGCTGCGCACGCCAGACGCGGGGCAGCCACGGCCGCCCCGAGTGCGGCGAGAAAACGGCGGCGGCGAATCACTTGGGCACCATTGGCGCTCGCGCGGTGATCGCCTCGGCGCGTGTCAGCGGCCGGTGACGCCGATCGAGAGGATGCGCGTGGGCCCACGCCGTGCGGAGCCGACGTCGAGCGCGTAACGCGGCGAGAGCGGAACGCGCACCGCACCTTCGAGCGCACCATTGCGGATCAACACGTCGATGCGCACCGGCGTGTCCCACGTCAGCCACAGCAGTTGCCGACGCGCGTCGCGGTCGACCGGTGTCGGTGTGGGCGGCCCGCCGTCATACGCGGGGAGCAGCATTTGCGAGACCTCGCCGTCGCTGGCCGCCCAAGTGCGCAAGGAGAGCAGCGGTGCCACCTCCCAGCCGAGCGAGGCGGCGAAGCCGCGCGCGAGCGTTTGCGGATCGTCGGCACCGTCGGCGAACGCGAACACGTCGCCGAGCAGACGCCGGTGGTCGGCGTACGAGATCCCCGCCTCGCCGAGCGCGTTGCGCGCGATCGCGGTGCCGGGCGTCCCGATCGTCGAATCGCCCAGCCCCGCGTGGAGCGTCCAGTCCGCATCGAGCGGCGCCACGATGGAGAGCGAGGGCAGCACGGCGAGGCCGCTTTCGCGGTACTCGCCGCTGGTGTCCGAGCCGTACGCCAGTGCGAGCGCGATCGTCGTGCGCACGGTCGTGCCGCGCGTCGTGCCGATCACCAGGGCACCGTCGTCGTGACCGCCGCTGCTGCCGTCGTCCTCGTCCTCCTCGTCGCGCCAGCGCAGCCGCACCGCGATCGCGTCGGGACCGCGTCCGGACGCGTCGAGATCGGCTTCGGCGACGCTGCCGACGTCCGGCGTGAAGGCACCGTCGTAGGTCGGGACCGCCGCGTCGCGGGTCAGCGCCACGTGCGCGCCGAGATCGAGGTTCTCGGTCGCCGCGCGGAGGTCGACCCCGATCCCGCTGTAGTCCGCTTCCGGTGAGCTGCCGGCCAGCGCGACGAACGATGCCTGCACCGGGCCGAGCGCGGTCGATGCGCGGACGCCCGCCAGTTGCCGCACGCCGTCGGGATCCCACGAGGTCGCGAGGATGGCGGTCGGGTCGCTCCCGCCGACCAGCGCGGCGTCGCGATCGGTGACTCGCACATCGTCCTGACGATCGAACGGATCGGCGTCGACCACCCCGCCGCCGGCCCGGTCGCCGTACCACGCCGCCTGCAGCGGATCGGTCAGCGTCAGCGAGCCGGTCGCGTGGTCGGGCAGCAGATCGCTCGCGTCGGCGCCGTCGCCGCGACGGTAGAAGGGAAGGCCGGCGATCGTCACCGCCCCGTACCCGCCGCCCAGCCCCAAGTCGCTGATGGTCCCGTAGCCGGTGAAGCGCTCGGGGGCCACCGAGGCCAGTGAGGCGAGGTCGCCGGCCGGCAGCGCGGCGATGTCGGCGACCCCGGGGACGAGGTCGACGGCGCGGTGGCGCCGCAGGATCGCCACGACCGGCCCGCTGGCCGGGACCGTGACCCGGCGCGGGTTGGTGTCGTCGGCACGGATGTCGAGCGTCGCCGGCCGGACGGTGGCGTCGAGGGCGAACGTCCCGTCGGCTGCGCTGCGGTCCCGGCCGACGACCGTCCCCGCCGCATCGAGTCCGACGATGCGCGCGCCGGCGACCGGCCGGCCGTCCTGGTCGCGCAGCGCCCCTACGATCAGCTCTCCGGCGCGGGCTCCCGCCCCCGCGAGGGCCAGCAGCACCAGCACGAAGGCCAGGGCGGCGAGCGCTGTGCTCCTCCTCATGATTCGTTCACGCTCGGCGTGTAGAGTAAGGACCGTGAAGGGACTGCGGCGCTGGCTGATCGCCCTCGCGCTTGCGGTGGCCGCCTGCGCAGGCGCGGCCATGGGCGCCGAGCTGGTGCTGGGCGACCCCTCGACGCTGGTTCCCAGTGCGGCCCCCGCACTCTTGGGGCCGATCACCGAGAGCGGCCGGACCGGCTGGAACTGCCCGCCGGAGCGCGCCGCGACGGCGCGCACCGCGAGCGCTGCGGGACTGCCCGGCAACTGACGTGGTTCTGCGCGCGCTGATCGCCACGCTGATGCTCACCGGCGCGACGGGCGCCCTCGCATCCGCACAGACGTACGCGGCGCCCACGGCCGCGCCGCGCACGACCGATCCGGTCGCGCTCGCCGCGTTGGCGCGCC
>JBEKAU010000332.1:0-4085 GCA_050015755.1 Vulcanimicrobiaceae bacterium
CAGCAGGAGTACGACACGCTGATGAACCTCCTGCGCGCAGAGTTGGGCGAGCAGCTCGACGCGTTGATGCGCGAGGGAGCGCGCTGGTCGAAGGACCAGGCGCTCCGAGGGCTCGCCGACGCCTGAGGCGCCGACTACTCGTACCGCGTGATGAGCTGTTCGGCGACGTCCTTGAGGTCGGTGCCGATCACGTCGGGTTGCAGGCCCACACCCAGCACGTCGTTCAGCGGGCGCTTGATCAGCGCGGCGTGCCATCCTGCGCCGAGCGCGCCCTGCGTGTCCCAGGTGTGCGAGGCGATCAAGAGTAGCCGCGAGGGTGACACGTCGAGCTCGTGTTCCGCGTGGCCGTAGGCGCGCGCATTCGGCTTGTGCGTCTTCGCGTCGCCGGCGCTGAAGTGCCGCTCGAAGTAGTCGGCGATGCCACCCCCTTTGAGTTGTCGCATCTGGATTTCGATCGTATTGTCGGTGAGCGTGAAAAGGCGGAAGCCGGCGTTGCGCAATTGCGCCAGCGCGGCGGGAACCTCCGGGTGCGGCGGCATCGACGCGAAGGCGTTGGTGAGATCCTGCTTCTGTTGCTCGGTCACCGTGATGCCTTGCACCTTGGCGAGCATCTCCAGCACGGCGGCGCCGATGTCGGTGAACGCCACGTAGGTTCCGGATTGGGTGAGCGACTGCGAGTAGAGGATTAGGTTCGCGAACCACAACCGCATCGCGCCCTTCTGCCCGAAGATGCGCTCGAAGACGGGCGTCACCGACTCCAAGTCGACCAACGTCTCGTTGACGTCGAAGACGATAAGCGGCTTTGGCGTGTTCATGCGTAGAACGGTAGACGACGCGTTCGCGCCCGTGCCAGGGTGTCGCGCATTCCCCCAATCGCCACTGGGTGGCTACCGGCTCAGCGGCGTCGGAGGGTCTGCGCGACCAGGCGCAGGTCGTCAACGAAGCGGGCGCGTTCGACGCGGCGCACCTCGTCATCCGGCGCGCGCAGGATCGCGGCGGGATGCAGGGTCGCCAGTGCGTACGGCGCCAGCGGCGTCGCGATGAACTCGCCGCGGTGCTGCGTGACGCGGAACGAGGGGCCGAAGAGCGCCTTGGCAGCGGTCGCGCCCAAGGCCACCAGCACCCGTGGTTGGACGACCTCGAGTTCGGCCACGAGCCACGGGTGACACGCCCGTACCTCGATCCGTTTCGGCGTCGCGTGAATGCGCCGCTTGCCGCGCCAGATGAACTTGAAGTGCTTCACCGCGCCGGTGATGTAGAGGTCTTTCGCATCGAGCCCGGCTTCGTCGAGCGCGGCGTGGAAGAACCGTCCGGCGGGGCCGACGAACGGGCGCCCCTCGCGGTCTTCATTGTCGCCGGGCTGCTCGCCGACCAGCATCACCTCGGCCGAGGCGCGCCCTTCGCCGAAGACCGCCTGGGTCGCATCGCGATAGAGATCGCAGGCTTGGCAGTCCGCGACTGCACGACGCAAGCTCGTCAGCGAAAGGCGTTCGGGAAGATAGGCGGTGGCGTCCGTCACTCGGGCACCAGGGCGATATCGGAGAGCGCGACGTTGCCCAGCAGATTGAGGTCGTGATCGCGCAGGTCGAAGAGCCAGCCGTCCCGGCCCAGCCGACGGTCGATGACCGCGAACACGTGGCCCGCCCCGAACGTGCCTTCTTCATTCGAGAGCGTGCGGACGATGGTGACGTGATCACCGACGTCGATCTCGCGAGGCGTGAACATGGGCCCTCCATGTGTGAAGACGGGAGTCGGACCTCCTTCTCCGCGCTGCTGCGTGGGCCTACGATGGATAGGCTGAATACGCCACGTGCCATTCAAGGGGGAACCGCATGATGTCGATGACGTCCGGCCCGAGCCGCCGTCGTTTCTGCACCACGGCAATGGCAGCCGTCGGGGCGATGCCACTCGCACTTCTCGGCTTCGAAGAAAGGGCTCAAGCGATGACGCAGGTTGCTCAGGCGACGGCAGGTGATGCCGCAATTCGCCCGTTTCACGTCGAAACACCCGAAGCCGTGCTGATCGAGATGCGCCGACGAATCGGCAGTACGATTTGGCCCGACCGAGAGACGAGTCACGACACGTCGCAAGGCGTCCCGCTCGCGCTGATGCAAGGCCTCGCGCAGTATTGGGCGACCGATTACGACTGGCGGAAATGTGAGGCGAAGTTGAACGCGCTCCCGCAGTTTCTCACCCAGATCGACGGGCTCGACATTCACTTCATTCACGTACGCTCCAGGCACGCCGGCGCGCTGCCGCTCATCGTCACGCACGGTTGGCCCGGATCGATCATCGAGCAGTTGAAGATCATCGAGCCGCTGACGAACCCAACCGCACATGGCGGGACCGCCGCAGACGCATTCGACGTCGTCATTCCCTCGATCCCGGGCTACGGTTTCGGCGAGATACCACCCGTCACCGGTTGGGACACCGCCCACACTGCACGGGCCTGGGTGACGTTGATGAAGCGTCTTGGTTACACGAAGTTCGTCGCGCAAGGTGGTGACCTCGGGTCGGTTGTGACCACGCTGATGGGCGAACAGGCCGCGCCCGAATTGCTGGGCATCCACACCAGCTTGCCGGCGACCGTGCCGCACGACATCGCGCAGCTGCTCACCTGCGGATATCCGGCACCGGCCGGCCTGTCACCGGACGAGGCACACGCGTATGCGCAACTGCAGTTGCTCTACGGCAAGCAGTTCGCGTACGCCGGCTTCATGCGCACGCGGCCGCAAACGCTGTACGGTTTGGTCGATTCGCCGGTCGGCTTAGCGGCATGGCTGATCGATCACGGTGACGGCAACGGTCAGCCGGCGGCGGCGGTGGTTTCCGCGATCGCCGGGCAGACCGTCGACGGTCACTCGGCGGGTTCGCTGACGCGAGACGACGTCTTGGACAACATCACCCTGTATTGGGTGACGAGAACGGGGATCTCGGCGGCGCGCTCCTATTGGGAGAACAAAGTCAGCCCGATCAACGCCGCCAACGTTTCCATCCCGGCTGCCGCCACCGTGTTCCCTGCCGAGATCTACGAGGCGCCGCGCAGCTGGGCAGAGCGCGCATTTCACAACCTGATCTATTTCCACAAGGCCGAGGCGGGCGGCCACTTCGCGGCCTGGGAGCAACCCGAAATCTTCTCGCGCGAAATGCGGGCAGCGTTTCGAACGCTCAGGGCGACACGGTGAAGTTGCAGCACGTCGGCGGTTAGAAGAACTCGAGCGCCTGGCCGTTGAGGTTTGGATAGCGCACGACGGTGCCCAGGCACGCGCCGGTCGTGAAGTCGAACGCAACGACGTCGTCCTGTGCAACGCAAAACAGGTTGCCGTCCGGGCCGATGCGCAGACCGCGGGGCTGGCGGAACGGGACGTCCTCGTCCGGCCGAAAGATGCGAACGAGGCGTCCCGTCGCGGCGTCGTACTGGCGAACCGTGGTAACGGCATCGGGCGTTCCGAAGGGATGCTCGCTGGCGACGATGATGTCGCCGTTCGGCGCGATCAGCAGATCGAGGGGGCTGAGGTCCGGGTCGTGCACCAAGTGCGGGGTGACGAGCGTGCGATTGGGCGAAAACGCCGCGATCGTACGCGCTCCCTGGCCGGTCGGCCCGATGCCCGACGCAAGGTACAGCCGTCCGTCGGATGCGAAGTCGAAGCCGCGCGGAAACGGAACGATGTCCTCCGGTAAGGCCGGTTCGGGCGGCGCTGCGAGCGTCGCCGAAAAGGCCGTGATGGTGCGAGCGGTGCGCAGGCCGACGTAGAGTCGGCCGTCGGGGCCGAAATTCGCTCCGCCCGGGTTCAAGCCGGGGATCGGACCGGAGTCGTGCACTACGCCGCCGTCGGCGTCGAGCGCGAGAACGCGATCGGCGCTGTTGAGATACAGCAGTTCACCCGTCGCGTCGACGCGCAAGCCGCGCGGATCGGCGATCCGCGGGTCATCGCGAACGACACCGAGTGGACGACCGTCGAGGTCGAAGGCGAGGGCGGCTCCGTAGCCGTCCCCGTTCGGCGGCGCGGCGCTGGTGACGATGATGCGTCGACCGCTCACAGGGCCGTCTACGGTGCCGGGCGCAGCCGCGTTGTGATGAACGA
>JBEKAU010000333.1:0-4074 GCA_050015755.1 Vulcanimicrobiaceae bacterium
GGTGTCAACCTGCGTCTCGCCGATGGCGTCCTCGCAGTTGGAGAACCTCGGCGAACTCAAGCACGAGATCATCGCCTACTATAAGAGCGGTGCGTACGAAGCCGAGGCGTCGGCCGTCGAACGCGACGCAGTCGCCTACCTCGAGCGGCGCGTCGCTGAGAAGGCTGCCCATCCGGCCGTCGTCCTCGACATCGACGATACCGCCCTCAGCTCGTTCGACTACGAGGTCGCGCATGATTTCGGTTACGATGCGGCGTCCTGGAACGTGGTAGCGCGCAAGGGCTTCCCCGCGATCGCGCCGACGCTGGCGCTGGTACGCGCTGCGCGAGCCCACGGCGTCACCGTCATCTTCGTCACCGGTCGTCGCACGCCGCAGCGAGCCCTGACCGAAGCGAACCTCCACCGCGATGGCTACGCATACACCGCTCTCTACCTGCGGCCCGTCGCCGATCACGATCGTTCCGTCGTACCGTTCAAGAGCGGCACGCGTGCGGCAATCGAGCGCGCCGGCTACACGGTCCTCGAAACGATCGGCGATCAGTGGAGCGACCTGCGCGGCGGTCACGCCGAGCGCGCCTACAAGCTGCCCAATCCGATGTATTTCCTGCCGTGATCCCCGTCCCGGAGATGCTCCTGCGCCTGGGCGCCGCCGCCGTGCTCGGAGGCTCGATCGGCTTAGAGCGCGAGCGCGTCGAGTCAGCCGCAGGATTACGCACACACGCGGTCGTCGCGCTCGGCGCGACACTCTTCATGCTCGTCTCGATGTTCGGGTTCTCGAATGCCGGCGTCGCACCCAACGTAGTCCTCGATCCCTCACGCGTCGCCGCGCAGATCGTGACCGGCATCGGCTTCTTGGGAGCGGGCGTCATCATCTTCCGGAAAGAGATTCTCCGCGGTCTGACGACCGCCGCGAGTGTCTGGCTGGTCGCCGCGATCGGTATGGCGGTCGGTGGCGGACTCTACCTCGCGGCGATCGGCACGACCGTGCTGGGCCTGGCGATCTTGGCCGTCATGAAGCCACTCGAACAGCGCCTCGCAGCCGGGAGACGCCTGTACGTGATCAGCCTCGTGATCGACCGGCGGCGCTTGTCGTTGGAGGACGTGCGGGAGTTGCTGCTCGCTTCCGGTGCCCGCCTCGAACGTATGGACGCGCGCCTGAGTAACGAGCCCGGCAAGACACGGATCGACGCCGTGCTCCGTGAGCCGTCGAGCAATCAGACGATCGCGCTCGTCGAGCAATTGGCCGCACGCGAGGGCGTGCGAGAGGTGCGCTCGACGATCCACGGCGCGCAACGCGAGCCACGAACGCGTGTCGTTCAGCGGTAGAAGGTGTACACCGCGCTGTAGTGGACGGCCGCGCGCGCGTTCGCGTGGGCGGCATCGCAGCCGTCGGTCGGGGCAACGCCGCCGAGCGTGTCGGAGCGGCGCACGAACCGTACGCCGGCGAGGACGCCGGTGCCGCTCGAGGTGGTGGTGAGGAGCAGCGCCGGCACGGCGTTCGGGCGTTGCACGACGGCTAACGGATGTGCGCCGTCGCCGAGGATGGCGCTGCCGTCCGCTGCGATCCAGCGCGGGCCGGGCGCGTGCGTGCCGAACGTCGTGCCGTCATTGTCGACGAGGATTGCGTTCGGGCCGACGAGCGACCACTGATAGACGCCGGAGGGGGCCTGGCGGCAGGTGTAGACCTGGACGCCGCCGGCCTGCACCGCGCGCACGACGGTTGCGCCTGCCGGCGGCGGAATCTCCGTATCCGCGGCGAGGACGGGCCGAACGGCAGAAGCGCCGACGATGACGAGCAGTGCGGCGAGGGTCGCCGCACCGTACCGAGTGTGCTGCACCATACAGCCGACCTTCGCGCCGAGCGGTGCGGATCGCTGCTAAGGTGATGAAAACCTTAAGGAGCGCGGCGCCAGGAAATTCCGCGTGCTACTGGGATACTTTCGGCGCCATGACGACGCTCGAGAACGAATACCGCTTCGCGCTCAGCCGCCGCAAGCTGCTCGCCGCCGCGGGTGCGGCGATGGCGGCAACGGCGTTGGCGGCACCGCGTGAGGCCGATGCCGCCGCACCGATGAACCACGGCACGACCGATCCGGTCGCGACACCGCCGGTGTCCGGCTTGCACTTGCAATTCGGCGCCGATGCGTCATCCGAGATCGTCGTCTCGTGGCACACGCTGCAGCCGGTGCGCGGTGCACGGGTCGTGCTCGGACATCTCGACGGTCGGCTCGAACAGACCGTCGCGGCCGACCAGGCCAGCTATACCGACGCCAAGTCGAATCAGATCGTGTACGCGTACCACGCGACGCTGCGCGGACTGCGGCCCGACACGACGTATCTCTACGCGGCGATGCACGACGGCGCGGCGCCGGAGTTCGGAACGTTCCGCACCTCGCCGCGCGGACGGCGCGCGTTCACGTTCACCAGCTTCGGCGACCAAGGCACGCCGACGTTGGGCAAGCGTTTCGTCCCGCCGGCCGGTGTCTCACTGCCGAACCCCCCGTTCGTCAACGACAATCTCGGCTCGCCGGCAGGCAGCGACACGACGCTGGGCGTCGAGCGGCTGCGGCCACTCTTTCATCTCTTCAACGGCGACCTCTGTTACGCGAACCTCGCCGACGACCGCGTGCGTACGTGGTGGGACTTCTGGGACAACAACAGCCGCAGCGCGCGCAACCGGCCATGGATGCCCTCGCCGGGCAACCACGAGAACGAGCTGGGGAACGGGCCGATCGGGTACCGTGCCTATCAGACCTATTTTTCGCTGCCGCCGGCGAGCGGGCAGACCGACGTCACGCGCGGCCTGTGGTACGCGTTCACGGTCGGCTCGATGCGGGTGGTCAGCATCGCCAACGACGACATCACCTATCAGGACGGTGGCAGCTCGTACGTACGCGGCTACTCGCAAGGCGCGCAGAAGGCGTGGCTCGAGCGGGAGCTGGCCGCGGCGCGCCGCGATCGCAGCATCGACTGGCTCGTCATCTGCATGCACCAAGTCGCCATCTCGACGGCCGACAAGTTCAACGGCGCGGATCTCGGTATCCGGCAAGAGTGGCTGCCGCTCTTCGATCGATACGCCGTCGACCTGGTCGTGTGCGGACACGAGCATCACTACGAGCGTTCGCATCCGATCCGCGGCCAACAGACCAACGCGACGCTCACGCCGATCCCGGCCGCGACCGCGACTGATGCGATCGACACGACCAAGGGAACGGTCCACATGGTCATCGGTGGCGGCGGCACCTCGCTGCCCTCAAACCAATTGTTCTTCGACCCACCGGCGTGCCGCGTCATCACCGCCGTCGGCGAGCGCGACGCCACCACCGGGAAACGGCCACCGATCTACGTCACGGAAGACGCCCCCTGGTCGGCCGTGCGCAACGCCGCGCACTCCTACGGCTTCGCGGCGTTTCGCCTCGATCCGGGCACGCACCCGGGTGGACTCACGACGATCACGGTCACCTACTACGACGTCGTCGGCGCCGACGGCCGCCTGGCGCCGTTTGAGACCTTCACGCTGCGCCGCCCGCGCCGCGACTGACCTTCGCGACGCAGGGGAATCCGGCCGCGGGCAGCGATGTCATCGGTATGAGTACCGTGCTGGTCACCGGCGGCTCCGGGTTCATCGGCAGTCAGACGATTCTGCAACTCCTCGCGGCGGGGCACCAGGTCCGCACGACGGTGCGCACGCTGGCCCGCGAGCCGAAGGTGCGGGTCATGCTCGCGGGCGGCGGTGCCGACGCCGGTGAGCGGCTGTCGTTCGTGGCGGCCGATCTCGAGCGCGACGAGGGCTGGTCCGCCGCCGTTGCCGCGTGTGACTACGTGCTGCACATCGCATCGCCGTTTCCGGCCAGTGCGCCGAAGGACGAGAACGAGCTGATCGTTCCCGCACGCGACGGCGCGTTGCGCGTGCTGCGCGCCGCGCGCGACGCCGGCGTGAAGCGGGTCGTGCTGACGTCCTCGTTCGCTGCGATCGGATATGGCCATCCGGAGCAGCGCGGGCCGTTCGACGAGACGAGTTGGACGAACCTGGGGGGACCCGGCGTGGGCGCGTACGTGAAATCGAAGACGATT
>JBEKAU010000334.1:0-4068 GCA_050015755.1 Vulcanimicrobiaceae bacterium
GACCTCGTAATCGAGCGAGGCGTACCCCTTGGTGCGGCTCTTGAGCTGGTCGAAGTAGTCGACGATGACTTCCGCCAGCGGGATGTCGTACGTCAGGATGACCCGCCCGTCGTGCAGATACTCCATGTTGCCCAGCGCGCCACGCCGGTTCTGGGTCAGCTCCATGATCGTCCCGACGTACTCGGGCGGCGTGATGACGGTCGCGCTGGCGTACGGCTCTTCCATCGTCGCGATCTTGTCGCGCGCCGGGAGCTTGGCCGGGTTGTCGATCGTCGAGACGGTACCGTCCGTCATCGTCACCCGAAAGACGACCGAGGGCGACGTCGCGATCAGGTCCAGGTTGAAGTTGCGCTCGAGCCGCTCCTGGACGATCTCCATGTGGAGCAGCCCTAAGAAGCCGCAGCGGAAGCCGAAGCCCAGCGCGATCGAGGACTCGGGCTCGAAGTGCAGCGCCGAATCGTTGAGGGCGAGCTTCTCGAGTGCATCGCGCAGCTCGGAGACCTCGACGCCCTCGTTCGGGTACAGGCCGCAATAGACCATCGGGACGATCGGCTTGTAGCCGGGCAGCGCTTCCGCGGCCGGATCGGCGGCCAGCGTGATCGTGTCGCCGACATCCAATTCGCCGAGCGACTTGATGTTGGCGATCACGTAGCCGACGCTGCCGACGGTGAGGCTCGCCGTCTTGCGCATCTCGGGCTTGAAAACGCCGACCTCGGTGGCTTCGTAGACCCGCCGGTGCGCCATCGACATGAAGCGCGAGCCGATCTTCAGCTCGCCGTCGACGACCCGCACGTAGGCGACGACGCCGCGATAGGTGTCGAACTGCGCATCGAAGATCAGTGCGCGCAGCTTCTGCTCGCTGCCGCGCGGCGGCGGGATGCGGGTGACGATCGCCTCGAGGATCTCCTCGATCCCGATCCCTTCCTTGGCCGAGGCCGGGATCGCGTCGGCGGCCTCGATGATGAGCATCTCTTCGATTTCGCCCTTGACGCGCTCGACGTCCGCCGCCGGCAAATCGATCTTGTTGATGACCGGGATGATGGTCAGGTTCTGTGCCAGCGCCAGGTGGTAGTTCGCCAGCGTCTGCGCCTCGATACCCTGGGCGGCGTCGATGACCAGCAGCGCGCCCTCGCAGGCCTGCAACGAACGCGAGACCTCGCTCGAGAAGTCGACGTGGCCCGGCGTGTCGATGAAGTTCAGCTCGTACGTCTCGCCGTCGCGCGCCGTGTAACTCAGCGTGACGGGGTGCATCTTGATCGTGATCCCACGTTCGCGCTCGAGGTCCATCGCGTCGAGCATCTGCTCTTCGACGTCGCGCTGCGCGATCGTTTGCGTGAACTCGAGCAGACGATCGCTGAGCGTCGTCTTCCCGTGATCGATGTGGGCGATGATGCAGAAGTTGCGGACGCGGGTCGGGCCGGCGGCCACCGTGGGGTCGGGTCGGGTCACGAAGGAATCAACCTGCGCAGACGTTCGGTCTGACCAGGGAGTTGTCGACGAACCCGATCACCAGCATCACCACGATAAACGACAGGTCCAACCCGCCCAGCGGCGGGATGACGCGGCGCACCGGCACCAGCACGGGCTCGACGATCATGGCGATGTAGTCGCTCCAGCGGCCGCGCAGGCTCGGCACCCACGAGAGCACTGCGTAGATCAGCATGGCGAGCAGATAGATCTTGAAGAGGATGTCGAGCAGCGCCCAGAGGTCGCACATAACGATGGTTATACGCCCGGACCGTGAGGAAGTGTCGCCAGCACGTTCGCGGGCACGCCGTCCAGGAACGGCGCCGGATCGATCGGGTGGCCTTCGTACATCATCTGATAGTGCAGGTGCGGCCCGGTCGACTCGCCGGTCGAACCGGTATAGGCGATCGGCTCACCCTTGGTCACGCGCGTTCCGACCGGCACGATCGCGCGCGAGAGGTGCCCGTACCAGGTCTGATAGCCGTTGCCGTGGTCGATCGCGACCTTGATCCCGAAGCCGCCGTCCCAGCCCGCGGTCACGACGGTTCCCGCCGCAGCGGCCCGGACCAACGTACCGTAATCGACGGCGAGATCGACGCCTTGGTGGAACTCGGGCCACGGCGAGCTGCGCCAGCCGAAGCCGCTGGCGACGCGCGCGCCCTGCACCGGCTCGATCGAGGGGATCGCGGCGATCATCCGGTCGCGTGCCAGCGAAGCCAAGCGACGCACGTTGAGCACCCGCATCGCCAGACGCTGCAGCGCCCTCGCATCGGCCTGGGTCGCCTGCCCTTGCCGGGCCAGCTGCTGCAGCCGCGACTGCACCGCGGCGAAGTTCGCGCCGCTCGGCGCGTGCGCGGGCAGCATCGCGTGCGGCCCGTGGGCCGGTTTGTCGGCACCGATCAGCTGCTTGATCTCGGCGTTCTCACGCTGCACCGCACGCAGCTGGCTGGCCAGCGCGTCGGCCTGCTGATCGATGCTGTGCAGCTGTGTCTGCTGCGAGGCGGTGACCGCCTGCAGGGTGCGCAGGTTCGCTTCAGCGGCCCGCAGCTGGAACGTGTGGACGCCGACCGCGCCGACCAGCAGCAGGACGAGCGCCGCCGCGGCGAGCGCCAAGTGACGGCGCGTGAACGCGAGCCGGTACACCGCGTAGCCGGTCGGCGGGATGATCTTGATCAGGAAGGTCGACTTCGTTTCGTTCACGTCGCCGCGGTCCGTGCTTTCGCGATCGCTGCCAGCTCTTCGTCGGAGGGATCCTGTGCGGGCTTGAACGCGGTGACGGCCTTGCCGTACGTCCGCGTCTCCTCGCGCGACCAAATACTGCTCAAGACGACGCCGTCGCCGTCCCGGTTCAGCAAGGCGAGCGCGTACGACAGGTCACTACCGACGTCGCTGAACGCATTGTAACGCACGAAGCCTACTCGTGGGACCTCGGTGCGGGCGATCCGCTCGAGGCCGTCCAAACGGGCGAGCTGCGCCTCGCGGGCGGCGGCATGCGCGGCCGAATCGCGCTCCAAGGCTGCAAGCCGGTCGGTTGCCCGGGATGCGCCACCGCCGCCGAGCATGGCGTCGTGGGTGTCGAGGGTCGCCGCGAGCTGACGCAAGCGCGGTCTGAGGACGAACAGGTGATACCCGCCCGTCATCAGGAGCGCGCTGCCCAATCCCACGAGCAGGGCCGTGATGAGATTCTGCATGACAAAGAAAAGGCCAGGACGAGGGCCAGGTGGCTCGCGGCACACGGGAAGGTCCGCTTACCGTTGCTCCCTTCCGGGCCTGGCGGGGTTCACGGGTTGCCGTTGCGCGAGGCCCAACCCTCGTCGAGGCTCCGCCTATGATACCGATTGACGTCGCGTTCGGGAACCCCTGCGGTCGCAGGCGCCACAACCGCCCGGCCGCGGGGTACACCGTCGGACAGAGCCCAACCGATCGCGGAGGTGTGCCGTCCCGCTCCCTACCAGCGCTGCCTTCTTCCTCGGGTTCTTCGTCGCGATCGGCGCCTTCAACGCCCTGCTCTACCTGGTGGCCCGCGACGCACCGTTCGGTTGGTACGCCGCCTCGATGTTCGCCTTGGTCGGCGTCACGCTGGTCGCCGCGGGCGCCGGATTGCCGGCGCCGCAGTTCGTCACCGCGCTCTCGTTCGCGCTCTACGCCGCCACCCTGACCGGCTTCTGCCGCTCGTTCTTGGGCGTGCGGCCCGCTCGCCGCGCGTTCGACGCCGTCACCATTCCGGTGCTGCTCGCAGTGGTGATCACGCTGTTCGTCCCCGCACCCTCGCGCGAGCACACGCACGACGCGCTCTCCGTGGCCGCGCAAGCGGCACTCTTCGCCATCCTGTTCGTGCGCGGGATCGCCGCGCGCGCCGACGGGTTTCGGCCGGCGCGCTTCTATCTGGTCGCGTTCGTCTTTCTCGGCCTGGGGATTGCGGTCAACGACGCCAACCAACGCGGCCTGTTGCTTCCCGGGATCGACTTGAGCGACGCCTTCACCGCGGGTCTCGCGTTGCAGGCGCTGCTGTTCGCGCTGGCACTCGCCGATCGCAGCCGAGCCGTCAGCGCGCTCGTCGCGCTCGACGGGCTGA
The DNA here is from genome assembly GCA_050015755.1 of Vulcanimicrobiaceae bacterium. Lineage (GTDB taxonomy): Bacteria > Vulcanimicrobiota > Vulcanimicrobiia > Vulcanimicrobiales > Vulcanimicrobiaceae > Vulcanimicrobium. The sequence continues at coordinate 4,043 of JBEKAU010000334.1, forward strand.
CCGGGATCGCCAACCGCCGCTCGTTC
>JBEKAU010000335.1:0-4068 GCA_050015755.1 Vulcanimicrobiaceae bacterium
GCGAACACGTCGGCCAAGACCGCGGCGGCGACGTCGCGTTCGAAGATGACCGAGACGCGCGCCGTCGGCGGCTTGCGCGCGCCGATCAGCGCGAGCGCCCGATGGACGGCGTGCTGCGCGACCCCTACCGTGCTCTCCGCGGTCGACCAGCCGCGCGCCGCGGTGCCATAGAAACCGATTCGCTTATCATCGCCGTCGCGCGCGATCGGCGCCGCACTGCGCTGCACGCTCGTCCCTTGCGTCACGCCGCGGAAACCACGCGTGTTGGCAAGTGCGATCGAGCTGATCGCGTCGCGCACCCGCGAGCCGTCGGTGTTCTCGATCCGCACGTCGGTCTCGCGCACGATGCGTTCGAGCGCGAGCGCGTCCTCGATCTTCTCCTCGTCGGAGCGTTCGGCGACGTCGGACGCGACGGTGAACAGGTCGTGATCGCAGACCTCGTCGGCGGCAAACGTCTCGGGCAGGCCCGCGAACTCGTCCTCGCCGGCGTACGCGGCGGCGGCGACGGCGCGCCGCACCAGCGCGTCGATGCCGGCGCGCGAGAGGTCGGTCGTGGTCAGCGTCGCGCGCCGCGTCCCGGCAAAGGTGCGCATCGTCAACGACCGTCCACGCGAGCGCTCCAGCGTCGTGAGCTCGCCGCCGCGCGCCTCGCAGCCGAACCGGTCGACGACGGAGACGGTCGCGTCGGCTTCGCTCGCGCCGGCCCGGGTCGCAAGGTCGATCGCGGTCTGCGCCAGCGCGAGCGCTTCGTCGCGCGGATCAGCCACGGCCCGTCCCCCCGACGGTGCACGAGGCCAACTTCACGGTCGGGATCCCGACCCCGACCGGGACCCGCTGACCGGCTTTGCCGCAGGTATAGTGGCGGCGTGAGAGGCGAGCATCGTTGCCGACCATGGTCACCTTCGTCATCGCGTCGGGTCCGTTGCCGACCAGCGTCGCACCGCGCACCGGCGCGGTGATGCGGCCGTTCTCGATGAGATAGCCTTCAGCGATCATGAAGACGAAGTCGCCCTTGCTGATCTCGACCTGGCCGCCGGCGAACGAGGCCGCGTAGAGGCCGCGCGCGATCGAGCCGACGACCTCCTCGGGCGGCGTTTCGCCGCTGGGCATGAAGGTGTTGCACATGCGCGGGATCGGCAGCGCCCGGTACGACTCGCGCCGGCCGCTGCCGGTCGAGGCGACGCCCATGAGTTTCGCGTTGACGCGATCCTGCATGTAGCCGCACAGCATGCCGTTCTCGACGAGCACCTTGTGCTGCCCGGGCGTGCCCTCGTCGTCCATCGCGACCGTGCCGCGCTCGCCGGGCAGATCGCCGTCGTCGTAGATCGTCACCAGATCGCTCGCGACCCGTTCACCGACGCGGCCACTATAGAGCGAGGTTCCCTTGCGATTGAAGTCGGCCTCGAGGCCGTGGCCGACCGCTTCGTGCAGCAAGACGCCGCCGCCGCCCGGCCCGATGACGACCGGCATCTCGCCGGCCGGTGCGTCGCGCGCGCCGAGCTTCGTCGTCGCGATGCGCGCCGCGTCGCGCGCCAGCGACTCGGGCGAAATCGTTTCGTAGATCGCGACGCCGGCACGACCACCGTCGCCGACGTAGCCGTTCTCGCGCTGGCTGCCCTCGCGCGCGACGACCTGGACGCCGAGCGTGACCAGCGGGCGGTGGTCGCTCACCAGACGGCCGTCGCTCGCGGCGATCTGCACGTACTGCACCTCGTCGGTGACGAACGCGTTGACCGCGACGATGCGCGGATCGTGTGCGCGCGCAGCCACGTCGGCGCGCGCCAGCAGGTCGACGTAGCGTTGCGAGTCGGCCGGCTCGGCGTGGTGCGCTTCATAGAGCCCAGCGTGCGCGCTGGTCGGCACGCCGAGCATCACGGTCGCGGCGTGCTCGCGGCCGTCGCGCGCGATCAGCGAGGCGGCTTCGGCCGCGCGCAACAAGGCCGCCTCGTCGAGGTCGTCCGAGAACGCGTACCCGGACCGCTCGCCGACGACGACCCGCACGCCGGCCCCGCGAATCAACGTCGTGGCGGCCTCGCGGATCGCGCCGTCCTGCAGGCGAAACGTTTGCATCGCACGATGTTCGAAGAACACGTCGGCGAAATCGCCGCCGCGCCGGAGCGCCCGCCCCAGGACGCGGGTGAGCAAGTCGGAGTCGAGGCCGGTGAGCACCGGGCCCGTTTCGCCGGTCGAGGCGTCAGCTCCGCGCGAGCAGGTCCAGGGCCTGGTCGATCCCGCGATCGACGGGCCCATCGTCGGCGCGCCGATCGTTGACGACGATCGCGAAGCTGATCCGACCGTGGTGCTTGGTGTCGACGTACCCGGCCAGTGCGTTGACGCCCTCGATGTGCCCGCTCTTGGCGCGCACGTGGTCGAGCGCGTCGGTCACGTCGCGATGGCGTACGGTGCCCTCGATCCCAACCCGCGGCAGCTCGTCGAACAGGATCGCGCCGATCGGCTCATCTTGGGCGCGCGCGAGCAGCGTCGCAAGCGTGATCGGCTCGACCCGGTCCACCGGCGCAAGACCACTGCCGTCGACGATGCGCAGGCCCGCCTGCGGCACGCCGTCGCGGGTGAGCACCGCGCGCTCGACGCTCGCGCCGCTGGCGACGCTGCCGCCGCCACGCGCCTCGCCGACCGTGCGCAGCAGCTGCTCGGCAAAGTGATTGTTGGAGTCGAACAGCATGTCGTGCACGATCGCGCGCAGCGCTGCGGAGTGATGGCGCCAGAGCACGGCGCCGGCGAGCGGCGCGACGCCCAGGCGCACGCCGCCGCCGACGTCGATGCCGCGCTCGCGCAACATCGAGAACGCGACCTGCCCGGCGTACCGCGCCATGTCGGTCACCGGTCGCAAGAAGGTCGGTTCGGCGCGGGACGCGACGCGGCCCGAGAAGGTGAAGTCGTTGCGCAGCGGATCGCGTTCGATCGACAGCTCTGTCACGTAGCCGGTCAGCACGCCGCCCTCGATCCGCACCGCATCCGACTGCGGATCGACACGGATGTGCGCCGGAGCACCGATCGGTCCGGGCACCAGGTGGAACGCGACCACGCCTTGATCGAGCGAGAGTGCGCTGGTGCCCGCGCCGTAGGGATACTGCAGATCGTCGGGATCCCAGGCCGGGTTGATCTCCGGGCCGGCGAACGCGCTCGCGTCGGCGACGACACCGTCGTCGACGCCGCGGACTCCGGCGCGCACCAGCGTACCGATTCCACCGCGCAGGTCATCGCCCGTCAGCGTCGGATCGCCGCCGCCCACCAGGAAGAGCGCGCCGTGGATGACGCCGTCTTGCGGATCCTCACCACTCTCCAGCGTCGTCTGAAAACGGTACGCCGGGCCGAGCACGGTGAGTGCGGTCGTCGCGACGATCAGCTTGAACGTCGACGCGGGCGCGACCGGAACGCGCTCGCGGCGCACGAAGAGCGGCCGGCCGTCGGCATCGAGGACGGCGATGCCGCTGGTCGCCAGCGCCGACGGTGCGAGCGCGCGCTGCAGGCCGGCGTCGAGCGCACGCACGTCGCCCGCACTCCATGCCGGCCCGTGTGGCACCGCGGGCAGCGCGCTGGCAGCCGGCGAGGGCGTCGCCGGCGCGTTCACGGAGGGTGCGTGTGCGCACGCCGAGAGCACCGCCGGCGCAAGCACGGCGGCGAGCAGCCGATGCAGCCGCCTCACTTGGTGTCGAGCGCGTCGAGACGTTCGCGCAAGGCCTGCTGATCGGCACGCAGCCGGTCGAGGTCTTCGCGAACCTGCGTCACCTCGGCCGGTGTGCGCTGTCCATCGCGCACCCGGGCCGCGGCTTCGGCGGCGTCGCGCCGCAGCCGGCCGTCGTTTTCGGTCGCCGCAAGCCGGTCCAGCGCGCCGAGCAAGCGCGGATCGGCGAGCCGTTCCGCCGCCGCATACGCCGCCATGCGCACCAAATAGGCACGATCTTCCAACGCGCGTTCGATCGCGTCGACCGCCGCCGTGCGGGTCGACTCGACCAGCGTCCCCAATTCGGCCACTGCACCGATCGCGGCGCGCCGCAGCGGCTCGGGCCGCTCGACGGCGAGTGCCGCGCGCAGCACATCGAGCGC
>JBEKAU010000336.1:0-4064 GCA_050015755.1 Vulcanimicrobiaceae bacterium
CGGCCGCGCAGACCCGTTTGACGCCGACCTCCGGGTCCCGCTCCAGCACGAGGGTCTCGACCCCTCGCCGTGCTGCTTCCCGGGCTGCGATGCCGCCGGCCGGCCCGCACCCGACGACGAGGAACTCGGTCGACTCCATCGAGGCGCCTCGTTCGCGCCCGGCACCCGAAGGGCCCGTCCGTAACAGGACCCCACCCCAAGCGCGCTAAACGGGGTCCCGTTCGAAGCGCCTGACCGCGGTTGGGCCTTTCTTTGTGTCGTAGAAGGACAGATTGTTGACGTTGACATCACAGGTCGGAATCGGCGCGGGGCTCATTGCCGGCGTCCTGGCCATCCTCTATGGCGCCTTCCTGATCAGTTGGGTGCTCCGTCAACCGGCGGGCAACGCGACGATGCAAGCGATCGCCGCCGCGATCCAGGAAGGCGCGATGGCGTTCTTGCGCCGGCAGTACACGACGGTCGGGATCGTCGCGATCGTGCTCGCGATCGTCATCGCCGTGGCGCCGCCGCTGGGCATCCAAGCCGCGGTCGGCTTCCTGATCGGTGCGATCCTCTCGGGCGCGGCCGGTTTCATCGGTATGCTCGTCTCGGTGCGCGCCAACGTGCGCACCGCCGAAGCGGCGCGCGGCGGGCTCAAGCCGGCCCTCAGCCTGGCCTTCCGGGGCGGTGCCGTCACCGGCTTGCTGGTGGTCGGCCTAGGCCTCATCGCGGTCAGCGGCTACTACGCGATCGTGCTCAACATCAATGGCGGCGACGAAGCGAAGTCGCTCAGCGCGTTGATCGGTCTCGCGTTCGGGTGTTCGCTGATCTCGGTGTTCGCGCGCTTGGGCGGCGGCATCTTCACCAAGGCCGCCGACGTCGGCGCCGACCTGGTCGGGAAGGTCGAAGCCGGTATCCCCGAAGACGATCCGCGCAACCCCGCCGTCATCGCCGACAACGTCGGTGACAACGTCGGCGACTGCGCCGGTATGGCGGCCGACCTGTTCGAGACGTACGTCGTCACGACGACCGCCGCGATGCTGCTCGGCCACCTCGTGCTCGGCACGGTGCCCGGTGCGACGACCTTCCCGCTGGTGCTCGGCGCGCTCTCGATCGTGGCGTCGATCATCGGCACGTTCTTCGTCGGCATCGGCAAGATCAACAAGACCTCGATCATGAACTCGCTCTACTTGGGCATGGGAGCCGCCGGCGTACTCAGCGCGATCGGCTTCTTCTTCGCCGCGCAGAGCGAGTTCGGCGCCGGCGTCACCGTCGGCACCAAGACGATCAGCTACATCGACATCTTCATCTGCGCGATCATCGGTCTGGCCGTCACCGGCCTGATCACCTACATCACCGAAATCTACACCGGCACGACCTTCCCGCCGGTGAAGAACATCGCCAAAGCCTCGGTCACCGGTCACGCGACCAACGTGATCGCCGGCCTGGCGGTCTCGATGCAGGGTACCGCGCTGCCGGCGCTCACGCTGGTCATCGCGATCTTGATCGCGTACGGCGTCGCCGGACTCTACGGCGTCGGCATCGCCGTCATGGCGATGCTCTCGATGGCCGGCATCGTCGTCGCGATCGACTCGTTCGGGCCGATCACCGACAATGCGGGCGGCATCGCCGAGATGGCGGAGATGCCCGAAGACGTGCGCAACGTGACCGACCCGCTCGACGCGGTCGGCAACACGACGAAGGCCGTCACCAAAGGTTACGCGATCGGCTCGGCCGTGCTCGCGGCCGTCGTCCTGTTCGCCTCGTTCCTACAAGAGCTCAGCGATAAGTGCAAGGCCGACTCGACGCTCGCGTGCTCGCAGAACCCGATCACGTTCGGGCTGCAAGATCCGCTCGTGCTGTGCGGCCTGCTCATCGGCGGCCTCATCACCGAGCTATTCGCATCGCTCTCGATGGACTCGGTCGGCCGCGCGGCCGGCGGCGTCGTCGAAGAGGTGCGTCGCCAGTTCCGCGAGATGCCCGGCATCATGGACGGCACCCAAAAGCCGGACTACGGCACCACGGTCGACATCGTCACCAAGGCCGCGCTGCGCGAGATGGTCGTGCCCGCGCTGCTGCCGGTCGGCGTGCCGATCCTCATCGTCATCGCCTCGTACTTCCTGCCCGACAACGGCGGCGCCAAGATCATGGGCGGCGTGCTGGTCGGCGCCATCGTCGTCGGCTTCTTCAAGGCCATCGAGATGACGGTCGGCGGCGGCGCGTGGGACAACGCCAAGAAGTACATCGAGGACGGCCACTACGGTGGGAAGGGCTCCTCGGCACACGCCGCGGCCGTCACCGGCGACACGATCGGCGACCCGTACAAAGACACCGCGGGCCCGGCGATCAACCCGATGATCAAGGTCCTCAACATCGTCGCCCTGCTCTTGGTGGGCTTCTTAGTCCATTAACCTCGGCGGTCGAGAAGACCGGACGCCCCGCGTCTCCCTCTGGGGAAGCGCGGGGCGTCTTCTTTTTTCGCCGAGACGATTGACTCTTGATGTATCTCGATATATCTTTATTTGCGTGAGCAATGATGTTGCGCGAGTGATCGAGGCCCGGCCTTCGTGGGAGCGGAGCGTCGTGCTGGTCTGCCGGGAGTGCGAACACCGAGTCGCGCGCCGACTCAAGGGAGCCCTCAAGGACGAGCTGCGTGCCCGCGGCTACGGGAAGGCCGTCCGGGTCGTCGAGACCTCGTGCCTGGACGTCTGCCCGAGCCGCGGTGCGACCGTGGCTGTCGCAAACGGACTACGCCCGGGATCGGTGCGCTGTTTCGTCGCCACCGGCCCGGTCGATCTGGGCGCGATCGTGGCGGCGGTCGAAGAGCGACTGCCGTCATGAGCGGCGATCTGCTCGAGCGTTCGCGCGCCTACCGCGCGATGTGTCGCGATCTCATCGCGGCGCTCGGCGCGCGTCGCGGTGTGCTCTGCGAGCGCCGCCTGCGGCGCGCCGCCGGCGCGATCCGCGCGGCGCTGGTCGAGGGCGAGTCCGATGCGTGGACGCGCGGCTGGTACGCGGTGCGCGAAGTGGTGCGGCACGCGGCCGGCGAGGTCGCAGCCCGTACGCGCCTGGAGGCGTTCTTACACGAGAACGCCGACCTCGCGCAGTCCGGAAGCGCCGCCTAACTCAACCCCGCGGTCGGGCGTCCCACAGCCACATCCCCTCGTCCGGAGGGGCGCTGCTCTCCGCATCGCGGCGCTCGTCGAGCGCGCGCTGGATCGCACGCAATTGTTCGCTGAGCCGGTCATCGCCACGAACGGCGCCGAGCTCATCGGGACCACGTTGGGACTCGGTCGGGGTCATGTCGCGGGGTATTCCCACGAAACACAGGGTCGCTCGCTTGCTGCGAGTCAGCCCGCGATCGAAGCGCCGATGGTCGCGTCGAGCAGGGCGCAGACCGCGTCCGCGCCCATCGGTCGATAGAAATGGAAGCCCTGCGCGTACTCGCACTCGAGCGCGATGAGCTCCTCGGCCTGACGTTGGGTCTCGACGCCCTCGGCCACGACGTCGATGCCGTACGACTTCGCGAGCTGGATCAGCATCCGCACGATCGGCGCGCTGCCCAGCCCCCCCTCGGCGCTCTCGACGAACGAACGGTCGATCTTGAGCGCGTCGAACGGCAACTGGTGCAGGTAACGCAGCGAGGAGTAGCCGGTCCCGAAATCGTCGATGCACAGGTGGACGCCGGTCGCGCGCAGCCGCGCCAGCGATCCGAGTGAGAGCGTATTGGAGCGGATGACGGCGGTCTCGGTGATCTCGAGAACGATGTCGTCCGAAGAGAGCCCGAAGCGGCGCAGATTGCGCGCGACGAAGGCGTCGAGATCGGGCTCGAGCACCTCTTGCACCGAGAGGTTGACGTGCATGCGCAGATCGAGCAGCGGCGCGCGGCGCCGCCATTCCGCCAGCCGCCGGCAGGCGTCGACGAAGACGTAGCGGCCGATCGGCACGACCAGGCCGACGTCTTCCGCCAGCGGGATGAACTCGCCGGGCATCACGTCGCCGGTGCTCGGATTGTGCCAGCGCACCAGCGCCTCGAAGCCCATCAGCCGGGTGTCGCTGAGCCGCACGATCGGCTGGTAGTCGAC
>JBEKAU010000337.1:0-4053 GCA_050015755.1 Vulcanimicrobiaceae bacterium
GCGGCGTACGCGCCGCACGCGAAGAAGATCGCGTGTCCGAACGAGACGTTGCCGGCGTAGCCGCTGATCCAATTCCACGACTGCCCGAGCACCGCATACAGCAGGAACGTGAAGAGCAGCTCGAGCGTGACCTGGCTGTGCAGCCCGAACGCGGCAGCCGCACCGACGACGACGATCGCGCCGAGCGCCAGCAGATGTGCCCTCATCGGCGGCCCAGCAGTCCCTGCGGCCGCAGCAGCACGACGATCAGGTAGGCGAGATAGACCGGCACCATTTTCAGCTCGGGCGAGAGGTAGAACCCGCCGAGCACTTCGAGCAGCCCGATCAGCAGCGCGCCGACCAGCGCCCCCTGGATGCTGCCAAAACCGCCGAGCGCGACGACGACGAAGGCGGTCAGCGCGTACTGCACGCCGACCGTCGGATAGGCGGGGTTCGAGAGCAACAGCAACGACCCGGCCGCGCCGACGCAGGCGGCGCCGATGCCGAAAGCGAGCGCGTTGATGCGTTGCACGTCGATCCCCATCAGCGTCGCGGCGACCCGATCTTCGGCGACCGCACGCATCGCGCGGCCCGTCTCGGTGAACTCGACGAACGCGAACAGCACCGCCGTCAGCACGATCGCGCCGATCCCCTCGACCAGCGCGGCCTGCGGAAGTGCGAGCACGCCCAGGTGCACGGTCCCCTGGAAGGGCGGGTTCGGCGCCGAGCGATAGTCGCTGGTGAAGATCGCCTGCGCGAGCCCTTGCATGAGCACCAGCAGCCCGAAGGTGCCGAACACCGTCGCCTCCGGCGGTCCGGCGAGCAGCCGCCGGATGAACACGCGATAGACGATCACGCCGAACACGAACAGCGCGGCAGCCACGACCGGCAGCCCGAAGATCGGCCCGATGCCGAGCAGCGCGAGCCCGACCGCCGTGTACATGGCGAGCATGAGGAACTCGCCGTGAGCGAAGTTCACCACGTCCATCACGCCATACACCAGCGTGAGACCGACCGACACCAGGGCGAAGACGAGTCCCGTCAACACCCCGGCGACGACCAGCTGCGCGAAGGTGCTCAGTGCTTCCACCCCGGCATCGGCCAGATCACCTTCTTGACCGCGATGTCGAACGGCCACACCGTCTCGTACTTGCCGTCCTGGATCTGCTCGATGATCCCCATGCCGCCGATGTTCTGCCCCGTCTGGTCGAACTGGATGTTCTTCCACGGCATCAGGGTGAGGTTGCCGGGAATGTTCGTCGCAACGAGTGCGCCGCGGATCGCATCCGGTGTGGTCGCGCCGGCGCGGTCGATGGCGTCGGCCAGCACCAGGATGCCCATGAAGTCGCGCGCGGTATTGCCGTCAAGCGGCTTGCCGCCGAAACGCAGCCGGAAGAGCTGGTCGATCAGCGGCACGGCGTGGTTGCGATGCTTGATGTCGAGCGAGAACACTTCGCGGGTGAACACGCCTTCGGCATCGGGGCCGAGCGTCTTGATGAAGCCGGGGTCGACGAAGCCGGCGTCCTGCGCCAGGATCGCCTTCGGCTGCACGCCCTGATCCTTGAAGCCGTGCATGAAGAGCAGCGCGTCGGGCAGATACGAGGCCATCATGATCGCGTCGGGCGCGGCGGCCTTGACCTTCTGCACCTCTGCGTTCACTTCGGTCGTCGTCGCCGGATACGCGATGCGCGTGACGATGTCGAAGCCACGGTGTTTGCCGATGTCTTCTTCGGCGTCGCCGGCGCCGGTGCCGAACAGGCCGTCCTCGCCGACGACGGCGATCTTCTTGACCTCGGCATGCTGCGTGCGCTGGACGTCGGCCAAGAACTGGTAGAAGTTCTCGGCGAACGTCCCGTCGTTGGGTGTCGTGCGGAAGAACCAGTGCAGTCCGCGCGTCGTCAAGCTGGGCGCCGACGAATCGGGGTTGAGGAACGGGATGCCGTAGCGTTCGGCGACCTGCGAGGCGGTGGCGGTCGTCGAGGAGATGTAGGCGCCGATCAGCGCCACCGCGTGGTCCTGCGTGATCAGCTGCTCGGCGGCGGCGCGCGCCTGATCCGGCTTGCCCTGCGAGTCGGCGAAGACGATGCGGATCCGCGCGTGACCGAGGTGCGGCAAGCCGCTGTGGCCGACCGCCGGCAGCGGATAGGTGACGTGCCCGTTGACGAGATCGACCGCGAGTTGCTGCGCGGCGCGCAGGCCGGCACCGGTCTGCGCCGACGCGCCGGTGAGCGGGAGGATCGACCCGATCACGATCTCGGGCGGATCGGCGGCGCGGATCCCCGCACCGGGAACGGCCGCGAACGCGAGTACGGCGGCGAGGACGAAGGCGAGACGTCGGACCTGCAAGCGAACCTCCTATGCGGCGGGTGCGGGAGTGAGGACGGGGCGAGCCGCCTCGGCGGCGGCCAGCACGCGGGCGATCGGCTCGTCGCCGAGCGCGCGCGAGAGACGGTCATGGACCAGACGTGTCGCGGCGACGAAGCGTGCGCACGCGCTCGCTTCGAGTCGATCGACGGTCATGCGGGCAGCGAGCAGCGCGTGCAGATCGTCCTCGAGCGCAGCGGCGGCGCGACGCTCCTCGGCCAGCGCGTCACGCATCGCCTCGGCGACCAGCGCCGCGCCACTGCCCAGCGCGGCGAGCAAATCGGCGTTGGCGAGCACCACGTGGGCGGAGATCGCGTGACGTGTGAGCGTCAAGCGTTGCTGCGAGCTCCACAGCTCGAGGCCGGCGATATTGGCGAGCGAGTTCTCCTGCGCGTCGATCTCGCCGGCGGCAAGCGCGTCGGCCAAGCGCGGAAAGGGGAGCGGGACCGCGATCGCGCCGAGCGCCTCGGCAAGGTGCACGTTGATCGGCGATTGCTGCACGCGCAACCGCAGGCCGCGCAGCGCGTCGGGATCGCGCACGACCTGATCGCGCGTGGTCAGCGAACGCACGCCGTTGACGATGTATCCGAGTCCGGTCAGGCCCAGCTCGCCGGCGGCGACCAGGACGCTCGTGCCGAACGGACCGTCGAGAAAGGCGTCCGCGTGCGCGAAGTCGTCGAGCAGGTACGGCAACTCGACGAGCTGCGCTTCGGGCAAGAGCGTTCCGGCAACCGGCGCGGTCACGCTCGCGAGCGCGAGATCGCCGCTGCGCAGCTCGACCAGCGTCTGCAACTCGCCACCGGGCGCGCGCGAGGGCAGCTCGAGCGACACCCGGATGGCGCCGCCACTGCGTTCGTCGACGAGCGTTGCGAAGCGGGTGAGCGCGCGGCCGACATTGGAGCGCGGCACGGTCAGCGTCGCGACGCGCAGCGTCGTCACCAGGCCGGCACGCGGTCGCGTTGCGGCGCCACGTCCGTTCGCCGGCGCCTGCCGGGCCGCGCGCTCGACTTGCGCGAGCGCGCCCGGCGCGAGGTCGGGCTCGAGCGCGGCGAGCGCGCGGCCGAGCGGCTCGAGCTCGGCGAGCAGTCGCCGCGTGCGCGCGGTCGGGTGAAGACGGATGACGCGCTTGTCGCTGGGGTCCGGCCGGCGCTCGGCAAGCCCGACGTCTTCGAGTTTGTCGAGATGGCCGCTGAGCGAGGAGCCGTCGAGCCGCAGGGTGGCGGCGAGGTCCGACGGCCGCGTCCCGTCCTCGGCCGCGATCAGCAGTAAGACGAAGAACGGAACGTAGCTCAGGCCGTAGGGCCGCAACCGGCGGTTGTACTCGCGCACCAGCTCGCGCGCCGCCACATCCAGGCGAAAGCCCCGGAAGTCGGACGGATGCAGCGAGCGCGCAACCATGTGGAGGCCACTCTACCGCCGGGAAGCGGTCAGGTCAATAGTTCGGTTCCCAAGGACTTCTCGCGTCGCAGCCAGTCGCGGCCGTGCTGGACGGCGACCACGACGAGCACGACGATTCCGCCGACGATGCATTGCCGGCAAATCGTCTCGAGCGGGCCGGCGTTGCCGGCAAACAGCGGGCCGCGGTCCAGGGTGATCGCCGCACCGACGATGATGACCAGGCTCGTGGCGACGTATTCGACGTCGCGCAGCTTCGCGAGCGCCGGGCTCGCGAACGCGAGCAGGCCGGCCAGGGTGAGCGCGATCGAGGAG
>JBEKAU010000338.1:0-4044 GCA_050015755.1 Vulcanimicrobiaceae bacterium
GAAGAGCGCGTACGCGCCCTCGCCGCGATGCAGCCCGTCCCGCCCCCCTCGGGCGCGCTCCTCGCGGCGCTCGACGCACTCGACGCTGGCACCGACGCGAGCGCGCCCACGGCGCCCTTGCTCGACCTCGAACCGAGTCTAGCGGGCAAGCTCGTGGCGTTCGAAAAGCAGCAGCTCCTCCGCGGGATAGAGGAGGGGCGGCGCGCCGTCCAGATCGAGTTCATCCCTTCGGCCGAGCGCGCCGCTCTGGGTCATTCGATCAACCGCGTGCGCGATCGACTTGCGGCGATCGCCGAGCTGGTCAAGGTCATTCCTGTCGCGCTGTCGCCGAACGAGCGAGCGCCGAGCGGCCTCGCGTTCGTCCTCCTCCTCGTGACCAACGCCAGCGACGGACAGCTCGCCGAGGCGGCCGCGGTCGAGCCGACGTCCGTGCGGTCGATCTTGCTCAAGGAGTCGATACGGCCGCCAGGCCCGGCCGCATTGACGCCGACCCCGCCCGAGCCGGACAGCGAGCTGCCCGACGAGACCATCGAGCGGCGCAATTTGCTGCGCGTCGACGTGTCGCGCGTCGACGATGCGATGGATCGGCTCGGATCGCTCATGGTGAGTCGCTCCCGTCTCGCGCGCGCCATTGCGGCGCTCCCCGCGTCTTCGAGCGACACCCGCGAGCTACGTCAAGTCTCGAGCGATCTCGCGCGCCAGCTGCGCGATCTCCGCTCGTCGCTCCTGCAAGTGCGCATGGTGAGCGTGAGCGAGGTTCTCGAGCGCGTGCCTCTCGTCGTTCGGGCGCTCAAGCGCGCGACAGGAAAGAGCGTCCGGCTCGAGATCGACGCCGGCGGGGCCGAGCTCGACAAAGCAGTGGCCGACCGCATTTTTCCGGCGCTCCTCCAGTTGGTTCGTAACGCCGTGGACCACGGAATCGAAGACCCGCAAGAGCGCCGTGCAGCCGGGAAACCCGAAGAAGGTCTCGTTCGCATCACGGCCTTCGCGCGCTCGAATACCCAGCTCGAGATCCTGGTGAGCGACGACGGGCGGGGCGTCGACCGAGCGCGCGTCGCAGCCCGTGCCGGCGCCGACGTGCCGACCTCCGACCCTGCGCTCCTCGATCTTCTCTGCCGGCCCGGCGTCTCCAGCCGCGACGAGGTCACGACGACGAGTGGCCGTGGAATGGGGATGGACATCGTGCGCCGCATCGTGGTCGATCAGCTCGGCGGGGAGCTTCTGCTCACGACCCGTCCGGGTGTCGGGACCTCGTTCGCGCTCCACATTCCGTTGACGATCGCAATCGTCGATGCCTTCATCGTGCAATGTGCCACCGAAAGGTTCGTCCTGCCCGTTGCTGCGGTGGAGGAAATCCTCGAGACTAGCTCCGTCCGCCTGGTCGCCGCGCCGATGCGCGTCGCGTTCGCGACGACCCACTTGGGCATCTTCGAACGGCGCGGCGAGACCGTGCCCCTCCTCGATCTCGCGTCGCTCCTTCGGCTTCCGCCTTCGGGCGAGGCTCCCCGAAGGGCGCTTGTCGTCCGTCGCGCGGGTCAGCCCGTGGCGTTCGGGCTCGACTACGTACTCGGCCAGCAAGAGGCGGTCGTGCGACCTCTCCTCGACCCACTCGTGAATGTTCCGGGCGTTGCGGGCGCCACCGACCTCGGCGATGGGCGACCGACCCTCGTGCTCGATTTGGTCGCCTTCGCCGGCATGCGCCCCGCAAGAGGTCTCGTCCAGGGTGCGCGCGTCCCCGCGCTTCCGAGTGCCTTGCAGGAAGGGTCACGAGTGTGAGCGCCCTATACGTCGTTTTCAACGTCGGCGGGGCCGACTACATCCTTCCGGCCGCGGACGTCCTCCAGATGGAGACGTTTTCCGGTACCACTCCCGTCCCCGGCGCGCCCCCTTATGTTGCCGGCATCGTTCAGGTACGCGGTCGCGTCGTTCCTGTCGTAGACCTGCGCGTTCGACTCGGTCTTCCCGCGATCTCGACGACGCTCGACTCTCGCATCGTCCTCGTGGAATCTGGCGGGCGCACCGTGGCATTGCTTGCGGACAGCGCTCGAGAGGTCGTCAAGGTGGCCCCAGAACAGATACACGAGCCTCCGAGCATGATGAGCGGGGACGGTACCGACGGGTTCGTGAAGTCGGTTGCAAATGTCGACAAGAGGCTCCTCATGCTTCTGGATTTCATCAAGGTCATCGGAGAGGACTCGACCCATGTCAGCGAACGGTAATCGTCCTCGATCGAGCGAAGACTTCCGCGTGCGCGTCGACGCAACGCTACGCTCCCTGAGCGAGATGGCATCGCTCGCGGCGGCGATCGAAGAGGGAACGGCGCGTTTGAGCTCATCGGGTACCGAGCAGGCCGCGGCTGCGGACGATTTGCGAGGCGCCATCGAGTCCATGGCGTCCGGTGTCGAAGAGAGTGCGACAGCGGTGCAAGAGCTCGCGCGCTCGCAGCAGTCGGTCGCCGAGAGCGCGCGGTCCATTCGCGAATCCGCTGAAGGAAGTGCCTCGACCGTACAGGAGCTCACGACGTCGATCGACGCGGTCAAGAAGGACGCGACGCAGTTGGCCGTAAGCTCCGATGGCACCGCCTCGACGCTCGAGCAGCTCTCGCGATCCATCAAGAGCGTCGCGGCGAATGCCGACGATCTTGCCGCTGCCAGTGAGGAGCTTCTCTCTGCGACCACGCAGTCCGTGGCGGCCATCGACGATATGGTCCTCCGCGGACAATCGAACGCGGCGACCATAGAAGAAGTCGCCGCGACGGTCGAGGAGATGGCCAAGGGAGTCGGGCGCCTCGCGAGCAACGCGCAGGTCGTCGGCGAGCGCTCTTCGACGGTTTCGAGTACCGTCATCGACATCGGAAAGGCGCTGGGTCAGGTCGCGGTAGGGGCGACCGAAATGGCGTCCTCGATCGAGGAGACTGCGAGCACGACGGAGGAGCTGTCGCGGTCCATCAAAGCGGTCGCCGAGCACGCGAAGCAGCTCGAAGGGGCGGTCCAGACGAACTCTACGAACGTCACCGAAGTGGCTGCCTCGATCGAGGAGATCGCCGCGACTTCCGAAAGGAACGCCGCCACGATTGACGCCGCCGCGACCTCCCTCGAACAACTGGGGAGGTCCGGTCAGTCGATCAGCAAGAGCGTCGAGAAGATCGTGGACCTCGCGACGTCGAGTGCGACCGCGGCCGCAGAGCTCGAAGCCACGACCAAGAGCATCGCTCGCGCGACGGGGGGCGCCCGGGAAACGAGCGATCGCGTGAGCGCGACCGCGCGCGAAGGCGGGCAGACGGTCGCGCAATCGATCGCCGGTCTTTCGAGGATCCGTGGCGCGATTTCGGAATCGTCGGGGGTCATGAAGGAGATGGGAAAGCGGGCCGAAGAAATAGGCGACATCGTCCAGACGATCAATCTCATCGCTGATCGAACGAACTTGCTTTCTTTGAACGCCAGCATCGAGGCGGCGCGTGCGGGCGAGCACGGGCGCGGCTTCGCGGTCGTGGCCGAGGAGATCCGGGCGCTCTCCGATCGAGCGGCAGTCGCGAGCGCGGAGATCGCCAAGATCGTTCGAGGACTTCAGGGAACGGCGCGCGAGGCACTCGCTGCGTCGAACGAAGGAATGAAGGCCGCCGACGAGGGGACCGTCCTCGCCGGGGCGGCCGACCGCGCGCTTGCGACGATCCTGCAAGGTGTCGACGAGATGGGCAAGGCCGTACGCGAGGTGTCGCATGCCACGACCGAGCAGGTATCGGCGACCCAATCCCTGGCGCAGGGAATCTCGCGAGTCGGCGAGCAGTCTCGTGTGATCGAAAGTGCCATCGCGGAGCAGACCGGAGCCGTTCAGTCGCTCGTGCAGGCGAGCGCCGAGATGCGGAAGATGGCCAAGCAAACGACGATTGCCACGAGCGAACAGGCCCGCGCGATGCGCGACGTGACGCGGGCCAACCAGCAGCTTACGACGAACGCAGAGCAGGTGTCGCGCGCGTGCCAGGAGCAAGCGGTGGGTGCGTCCGAGCTGGCGAAGGCAGTCGTACAAATGCGCGGCGTGACGCAG
>JBEKAU010000339.1:0-4038 GCA_050015755.1 Vulcanimicrobiaceae bacterium
CATCAAGAGAATGCGGGGCGCGAGCGCGAGCGCGCGTGCGATGGCCGCGCGCTGTTTCATGCCGCCCGAGAGCTGGTGCGGATAGGCGTTCGCGGCCTGGGCGATGCCGACCAGCTCCAGCATCGCGTCGGCGCGTGCGCGCGCGTCGTGGATCGTCAGCCGGCGCGCGACGCGCAGCGCGAAGACGACGTTGTCGCGCACCGTTCGCCAGGCGAAGAGCTGATCGAACTCCTGAAACACGACCGCGCGATCGGGACCCGGCTCGCGGATCGGCGCGCCCTCGAGCGTCAAGCTCCCCGCGGCGATCGGCAGCAGCCCCGCGATCGCCTTGAGGAGCGTCGTCTTTCCGCACCCCGAGGGCCCGATGATCGCCGCGATCTCGCCGCGCCGAATCTCGAAGGTCGCGCGCTCGACCGCACGGACGCCGCCCGGGTACTCGATGCGGACGTCACGGCCGACCACCAGGGCGTCCGTCAATCGCCGGATCCGTGAAGGGTCGGCAGCTCGATCTCGCGCATCGACGCGGGCGCCTTCGAGAGCAGCCCGATCGATTGCATGAAGCGCGCATAGGCGAGGCAGCCGTGCGGTGTCGTATCGTAGACGACGTCGGCGTGCGTGATCCATCCCGCGAAGGTCGCCGCCGACGGCGTCCCGCCCGCGTCCTTCGAGAGCAGCGTCGCGGCATCGGCGGGATGCTGGTTGATGAGCGTCGTCGCATCGGCGATCGCCCGGGCAAAGCTCGCGATGAAGTTCGGGTGTTGGCGCGCGAACGTCTGGGTCGCATAGGCGGTGTTGAACGTGCTGCGTCCGAAGAGGTCGTAGCTGCGGAGGACGACGTGCCCGCCGCCTTGCACTTCCTCGAACTCGAACGGGGGCGCGGAGAGATGAAGCGCGAGTTGCCCGGTCTCGAGTGCCTGCAGGCCGAGTGGGTGGGCGATCGCGAGCACATTCCCGTCGAGCGCGTGCGGCTTGCCGAGCTGGACCTGCGCGCCCTTTTCCAGCACGATCGCTTGGACGGAGTCAACGCCGGGGACGCCGACCTGCATGCCCGGCTTGATGTCGGCCAGCGAGTGCACCTTCGGGTCGCGCGTCACCAGCCACAGGTTCATCTCATTGAGTGAGGTGATGAGCCGCAGGTCGACGCCCTTGTCCCAAGCGATCAGGAACGGCGTGATGCTCGACGAGCCGATCTGCACCTGGTCGGCGATCATCGCGTCGCGGATCGCCGAGCCGCTCGAGAGGACTTTCCACTCGAAGTGGGTGTTCGGGAACTCGCGCTCGAGCGTGCCCTGTTCCTTGACGACGATGAGGTTCGCATAACCGATGCCGGGCTGATATGCGATCGTCACGTTCGGTGGCGCATCCGAGGGTGGCGGCGCCGCAACCGTATCCGCGAGGGGTGCGGCGACCAGCGCGACCACCGCGATCGCCGCAGCGAAGAGACGGCGCAACGACGGGTTCATTCTGTTCCTTTGCAGCGCGGCGCATCGACTGGCACGAACGTTTCGACGCCGGTCGTAAACGCGAGCCCGGCCGTCCGCAGTTCGGCCTCGATCCGCGCCGACGCCTGCGGAGGAACGCTCGACCAGACGTGAACCCCGTCGGG
Organism: Vulcanimicrobiaceae bacterium; assembly: GCA_050015755.1. Classification (GTDB taxonomy): domain Bacteria; phylum Vulcanimicrobiota; class Vulcanimicrobiia; order Vulcanimicrobiales; family Vulcanimicrobiaceae; genus Vulcanimicrobium. Next base: position 1,607 of record JBEKAU010000339.1, read on the forward strand.
CGCGGCGATCTGGGAGGCACCCGACCGTCCGCCGTCGCCGAAGATCCGATGGATGCGCGCGAGCGTCGACGCGTCGGCGTGCGCGAACGGGAGCCGTACGTCGATGCGTGTACGCACACTGCCCAGTGCCGGATCGGCGGCGCCGAAGATCTCGCCCAGCGCCTCCTGCTGGTGGAGTTCGCGACGCATACGCGTCAGCAACCCCGGCAGCACGCGCCGTGCGCGGTCCAGACGCGTGCGAACGTACACATGATCGACCGGCTCGTACGCGACGTCCGCCACATCGCTTGCCCCGACGGTCCAGGTGCCCAGGCCAACGTGGTCGACGGTTGGCCCCATCGCGTGCAAGGCCCGCTCGTAGGACGCAAAGAGCGGCGTGGGGACCGGTTCGACTCGCGCCGGCCGGCGATCGCCGAAGCAGTACGAGTCCGGCGCGGGACGCAGCGCGTCGGGAACCTCCAGCACGAGATGGACGACCACGGTGACGGGCGGATCGGACGTCGCCGCCTGCGCGTTGCCGCATGCGAGCACCGCCAGCGCCGCTGCGAGAGCGGCGCGCGCACGCGCGCGAGCGGCTCTTCGCGGTTTACGGGTGGCCAGCGGGGCCGGTCGACTCGAACGTGACCAGGTTGACGCCGCGCCGGTTGACGGTGGCGCTGATCACGCCGTTGCGGAACGTGCCGTAGATGTACTCACCGTGCGGGGTCGCGGCGCCGAGATCGAGCCACAGCTTCCCATCGCTCTGGAGTCCGCCGACGACGTCCTGGATGGACCCATCGTCGAGGAACCGGAAGGTTCCCTGGATCGTGCCGTCGGGATAGATCGTCATCGAGAGGACGCCGTCCAACTCGCCCGCATGGTTCTCGACGACTTCGCGCACGTTGAGTTGGTAGTGGCCCGCCGGGATGGTCCCGGGCGTCACGGGCGTCGTCGTCGCGGAGGCGGCCGTCGGGAAGGTCAGCGCCGCGACGAGACCGACCAGCGCGGCGGTACGGAAGGGCGTGTTCATCGTATCGCTATGAACGCCGGACGGGGCCGCTTCGTTGCGCCGCGTGGCGAGCGGGCGTTCAGGTGGGTATCGTGCTCGCTAAAGGAGGGACACCGCCGATGGCGACCCGCAAGAAGACGACTCGGAAGAAGACCGCGACCCGCAAGAAGGCGACGACCGCGCGCAAGAAGACCGCGGCGCACAAGAAGACCGCGACCCGCAAGAAGTCCACCACCGGGCGGAAGAAGACCACGGCGCGCAAGAAGAGCTCGGGCCGCCGCAAGTACAGTCCGGCATCGGGTGAGTACGTCCGCAACGAGATGGACGAGTACAACCAAGGTACCGCGCGCAGCGGCCGCTCCGGCGGCAAGGTGAAGAGCCGCAAACAAGCGATCGCGATCGGTCTGTCCGAAGCGCGGCGCGCTGGCAAGAAGGTTCCGGCGCGGGCGGGCGGGCGCAAGAAGAAGAGCTAGCCCAGCTCGTACTCGATGGTCACCGGCGCGTGGTCGGAGAACCGCTCCTCGCGGTAGATTCCGGCCGCGCGCACACCGGCAGCGACGTCGGGCGTGACGAGCTGATAGTCGATCCGCCAGCCCAGGTTGTTCTCCCACGCGCCTTTCCAGCCCGACCACCAGGTGAACTGGCGTTTCTCTTGGTTGACGACGCGAAACGCGTCGACCCAACCGACCCGATCGAGCACGTCGTCCATCCACGCGCGTTCCTGCGGCAAGAAGCCGGTGACCCCGGCGCAGCGCGCCGGGTTGAAGACGTCGATGTCCTTGTGCGCGATGTTGTAGTCGCCGCAGATCAGGAACGGCCGGCCCTCGTTCTTCATTTGTGCGAGGTTGGCGATGAAGCGATCGAGGAAGTGTTCCTTGACGGCCTGACGCGCCGGGCCGGTCGTCCCTGACGGCACGTACAGCGAGGCGATCGAGAACTCCGCGAAGTCCATCCGCACGAAGCGGCCCTCGCCGTCCATGTCCTCCATCCCCAGGCCGCGCACGATGCGCTCGGGCGCGCGCTTGCTGTAGAGCGCGACGCCGCTGTAGCCTTTCTTCTGCGCGTCGACGAACGCCGAGTGATAGTCGGTCAGGTCGAGTGCTTCGGGCGGCAGCTGATGTTCTTGCGCCTTGGTTTCCTGGAGGCAGACGACGTCGGGGTCTTGCGCGGCCATCCAGGCGAAGAAGCCCTTGCGCGCCGCGGCCCGGATGCCGTTGAGGTTGCACGTGATGATCTTCAAGCGCACCCGTGGGCCTTCGCGGGCGGTGCACGAGCTCCTCAGGCCGGGACGGGCACCGCGAACTCGGCCAGCGCCGCCGCGCGCAGCGTCTCTGCCGCGACGCCGTCACCGAAGACGAACTCGAGCGCCAGCGCGACCGCGGTGAGACCGGCCGGGAGGCGGCCGACGACGAAGCAGCCGCGCGTGCCGCGCTCGGTCAGCCAC
>JBEKAU010000340.1:0-4029 GCA_050015755.1 Vulcanimicrobiaceae bacterium
ATCATGGCATCATCCCGCCCACGATCAATTACGAGACGCCCGACCCCGCCTGTTCGCTCGACTACGTTCCCAACGTCGCGCGCAAGGCCCCGGGCCTGCGCGTCGCGATGTCCAACGGCTTCGGCTTCGGCGGCCACAACACCAGCGTCGTGTTCGCGAAGCACGAATGAGCAGCACGGTGATGGACCGAGCGCAGAAGAATCGCGCTGGTATTGAAATGTCGTTGCGAGGTCGGACCGGGGGCCCCACGCAACGCGTGGGGGGCGCGCAGCCCGGGGCGGAGCGCCGTTAAAATGCCGGGCGAGAAGCGGCGGGCGCGGATGCGGGCGTTGCTGAAATCGGTTGGGGTCGACGACGCGAAGGCTCCGCTCGTGGAAGCGGCGTTCGTGCATGCGAGCGCGGCCAAGGAACAGGCGCTCACCTCGAACGAGCGGCTGGAGTTCTTCGGTGACGCGATCCTCGGGTTCGTCGCCTCGCGCTGGCTGATGGCGAAGTATCCGGAGGCCAACGAAGGCGCGCTCACCCGTCGGAAAGCGGCGCTGGTGAGCGGCATGGCCTGCGCGGAGACGGCGCGGCGGCTGAACTTCGCCGAGCTGGTCGTGCTGGGTGCCGGGATGGAGCGGGCCGGCGTCAACGAGACGATCCTGGCCGACACGTTCGAGGCCTTCCTCGCGGCGCTCTACGACGCGAGCGGACTCGAGAGCGCCACCCGCTTCCTCGAAAAAGAGCACCTGGTCCCGACCGACCGCCGTCACCAGCACGACGACCGCGATGCCAAGACCGACCTGCAGGAGTTCGCCCAGGCCGTCCTGCGCCTGACGCCGCTGTACTTCGAGCGCGCCGAAGGCCCCCCCAACGACCGTCGCTTCACCTCGCAGGTCCGGGTCGGCGACGAGATCCTCGGCGAGGGGATCGGCCCCTCCAAGAAGAGCGCCCAGCAAAGCGCCGCGGCGATGGCGCTGGGCGTCTTGAAGGGGCGTCATCCTGAGGCATCGTTGATCCGCGCGTCGAACGACGACGGCCGGGTCATCGCGCTCGACAAGCGGCGCCGGCCTCGTCCCCCCCGTTCGCCCGATCGCGGAGCCCCCGTTTAAGGCATGCGCCTCGAATCCCTCAAGGTCTTCGGCTTCAAGACGTTCGCCGAGGCCACCACGCTCGATTTCGTCGACGGCACCACCGCCGTCGTCGGTCCCAACGGCTCGGGTAAATCGAACCTCGTCGACGCCATTCGCTGGGTCCTGGGCGAGCAGTCGACCCGTTCGCTGCGCTCGCAGAAGATGGAAGACGTCATCTTCGCCGGCAACAACAGCCGCAAGCCGCTGGGCATGGCCGAGGTCTCGCTGACCTTCGACAACCGCGAGCGCCGGCTGCCGCTGGACTTCAACCAGGTGCAGATCACCCGCCGCGCCTACCGTGCCGGCGAGTCGGAGTTCTACATCAACCGCGAGCCGGTGCGCTTGCGCGACGTCCACGAGCTCTTGATGGGGACGGGCCTGGGCCCGGGATCCTACGCGATCGTCTCGCAGGGGCAGATCGACGCGATCCTCTCCTCGAAGCCGACCGAACGCCGCGCGCTGTTCGAAGAGACGGCCGGCATCGGCAAGTTCCTGGCCCGCAAGCACGAGGCGCTGCGCCGGCTCGATGCGACCGAGCAAAACGCCATTCGCGTCAACGATCTGCTGGCCGAGCTCGAGCGCCGCGCGCCCGAGCTGGATTCGCAAGTCCGCCGCGCCAAGCGCTATCGCAAAGTGACCGCGCGGCTGCGCGATCTCGAGATCCTTTCGTTCTTGCGCGCATCGGCGTCGCGCCGTGCGGAGCGCGAGCGCGTTGCGGCCGAGTTGGCGACGCACGAGGACAAACGTGCCGCCGCGGCCGCGCGCGCGGCGCAGCTCGGCGCGCACCTGGGCACGCTGCGCGAAAAACTCTACGAGCTCGAACTCGAGCTCGACGGTCAGCGCGCCGCCGCGCAAGCGGCGCGAGCCGAGCAGGCGCGGCTCGAAGCCGAGCTGGCCTCCGCGGTCGGTCGCCGCGACGGTCTGGAGCGGCAGTCGTCGGCGTCGATCGCCGACCGCGACCGCGTCGAGTCCGAGCGGCAGACGCTGCGCGACCAGATCACCGCGGTCGAAGAACGGCTCGCGCCGCTGAGCGCGCAGACCGACGCGGCGCGCGAACGCGAGCTGGCGGCGGCCTCGGCCGTCGCCGAGGCGCGCGGTGCGCTCGACGGCATCTATCAAGAGCTGCGGGCCGTCGAGGCACTGGCCGCGCAGCGCGCGGCGAGCGAAGCCGAGCGGCGCGCGCAGATCCACAGCGCACGGGTGGAGATCGAGCGGCTCGAGCACGAGCACGCCGCCGCGCTCGCCGAGCGCGAGCAGCATGCCCGTGCCGTCGAGGACGCGCGCGCACGCTTCGGCGAGCGCGAGCTGCTGATCGCCAAGTACGAGGCCGAAGTCGCGGCCCAGCACGAGCGGGCGCGGGTCGCGCGCGAGCGCGGTGACGCCGCCGCGCAGCGCGTCGCCGACGCCGAGCGCCGCCGTCGCGAGCTGGCCTCGGAGCTGGCCGGCGCCGAGTCGCGGCTGCACACGATCGAAGAGCTCGAGGCGACGCTCGAAGGCCACGCGCACGGGACGCGCGCCGTCGTCGAAGCCTCGCAGCGCGGTCAACTGCACGGCCTGCACGGGGTCGTCTCCAACCTGATCTCGACCGACGAGCGGTACGCCCGGGCGCTCGACGTCGCCTTCGGCGGCGGCCTCTCCAACATCGTCGCGGCGCGCTCGGAAGATGCCGAGGTGGCGGTCGCGTTCCTGCGCGAGCGCGAACTCGGCCGCGCGACCTTCTTGCCGCTCGATACGCTCGAGCAGCGCGAAGGCCGTCAACTCGGCGCGCTCGCCGGTCGCGAGGGCGTCATCGGCTACGCGCACACGCTGGTGCGCGCCGAGCCGCAGTATCGCGGGATCGTCGCGTACTTGGTCGGCCGCGTGCTGGTCGTCGACGAATTGAAGACCGGGATTCGCCTGGTCCGCGGCGAGGGCTTCCGCGACTCGATCGTCACCCTCGAAGGTGACGAGATCCGCGGCGGCGGCGCGATCACCGGCGGCCGCTTCCGCAAAGAGCGTTCGATCTTGGCTCGCCGCGCGCAGGCCGAGACGCTGCGCGAGCGCGTCCCGCAGCTGCGCGCGCAGCTCGACGCGATCGTTCGCGACGGCACCACCGCCAAAGCCGAGCTCGACGCGGCGAGCGCCGAACGCGAAGCGGCCACCGCGGCGGCCAACGTCGCCGAGGTCGCGCTGACCGACGTGCGTACGCAGCTGCAGGCGCTGGTCGGCGAGATCGAGCGGCTCGACGCCGCGCTCAGCGGTGCGCAGGCGCACGGCCTGAGCGCCGGAGCGCAGCGCGAGGAAGTCGCGGCGCGGCTGCACGCGCTCGAGCGCGTGGCCGACGATCACGTCGATCTCTCCGAGCAGCGCACGGTGCTGGAGAGGTCGCTCGCCCAAGCCCGCGAGCACATCGCGGCGGTCGAGGCCGAACAGACCGCGATCGTCGCCAGCGGCAGTGCGCTGCGCGAGCAGATCGCGGCGCTGACCGCCGAACGTGACGGCGCGAGCACGCGCCTGGGCTTGCTCGACGTCAACGAAGAGCGCGCCGCGTCGGCGCGCGAGGCGATGCTGCGCGAGCTGGAGTCGCTGCGCGCGAAGGCCGGCGAGCTCGAAGCCGCGCTCGCGCTCGCGCGCGAGCACGTCGTGGCGGTCGATGCGGCGCTCGAAGCCTCGCGCCAGGCGCGCGAGGCGAGCGCCGACGAGGCCCACCAGCGCGAGGCCGACGAGCGGATCGCGCAGAGTGAAGACCGCGAGGCATCCACGCTCGGCGAGGCCGGACGTCGCCGGCTGGCCGAGATCGACGCGGAGCTGGGGATGCTCCAACAGACGTTCGCGCAGAACCCCGCGAGCGACGAGGAACAGCAGGACGTCCTGGGCCGCTACGAGGGCGAACCGGACACGCTGGCCGACGAGCTGCCGCGGCTGCGTGAAGAGC
>JBEKAU010000341.1:0-4019 GCA_050015755.1 Vulcanimicrobiaceae bacterium
GGATCGCCGGCGTGCGCGGCGTCGCCGATGCCGGCAAGCTCCGCGAGCGTTACACGAAGGATGTGACCCGGCTCGAAGCCGAGGTCAGCCGGGCCGAGAAGAAGCTCGCCAACCCCGGCTTCGTCGAACGCGCAGCCGCCGACGTCGTCGCCGCCGAACGGGAGAAGCTCGACGGGTACCGCCGCGACCTCGATCGCGTCCGCACGGCGCTCGAAACGGTGTAGCGCCGAGCGGTTTGCCGCCAGCCGAGCCGGGTAGAAGCAACCGCAAGGATGATCGGCGAACACCCGTTCGAGGACGGGGCAACTTCACGCGTATCTGGCCAAAGTGTCGGCTCGCCGGTCATGACGGCGCTCATCGCGCATACCGACTGGGCGGCGACGCCTCTCGGGCCTCCGGAGCGTTGGCCGCTCGAGCTGCGCGCGATGCTCGACGTCGTGTTGGCCAGCCGGTTTCCGATGGTGTTCTGGTGGGGCACGCACCTCATCCAGTTCTACAATGACGCGTATCTGCCGATCATCGGCCGGAAACACCCGGTCGCGCTGGGACAGACCGCGGCGGAATGTTGGAACGAGATCTGGGATGCGATCGGACCGCAGCTCACCTCGATCCAAGCCGGCGGCCCGGCCACCTGGAATGAAGACGTGCTGCTGGACATCAACCGGCACGGCTTCGTCGGCGAGTCGTATTTCACGTGGTCGTACAGTCCGATGCCGTACGCCGAGGCGCCCAACGGCGTCGGCGGCATCCTGTGCACGGTGCAGGAGACGACCGCCAAGGTCATCGGCGAGCGCCGCATCCTGCTGCTGCGCGATCTCGCCGCGCGCGCGACCGAAGCCTCGAACGCCGACGATGAGTGCCGGGTCGCCGCCGAGACGCTCGCGCGGTATCAGCGCAGCGTTCCGTTCTCGCTGATCTACTTGCTCGACGAGTCGCGGACGACCGCGCGATTGGCGGGCTCGTCCGGACTCGACGACACCGCTGCGGCGATCGCGCCGCTCGCGGTCGACCTGACGCGCCCCAACGGCAGCCCCTGGCCGCTGGACGAGGCGCTGCGGCTCGAACGGCTCGTTGCGATCGACGACCTCGATCATCGCCTCGCGAGCGTTCCTGCGGGTGCGTGGCCGGAGCCACCGCGGCAGGCCGTGGTCGTCCCGATCCTCTCGGGCATCGCGCACGAGCATGCCGGACTCTTGGTGGCGGGCGTGAACCCGCGCGAACCCTTCGACGAGGGCTATCGGAGTTTCTACGAACTCGTGGCCGGGCAGATCGCGGCCGCGATCTCGAGCGCGCGCGCCTACGAGAACGAACGCAAGCGCGCCGAGGCACTCGCAGAACTCGACCGAGCGAAGATCGAGTTCTTCTCGAACGTTAGCCACGAGTTTCGCACCCCGCTCACGCTGATGCTGGGGCCGTTGGCAGAACTGTTGCGCAGCGCCGGTGCCGAGGAGGCGCCGTTGCTCGAGGTCGCCCATCGCAACGCGTTACGGCTGCTCAAGCTCGTCAACACGCTGCTCGAGTTCGCCCGACTCGAAGCGGGACGCGCCCAGGCGACCTACGTCGAGACCGATCTCGCCACGGTCACGAACGATCTGTGTGACCTCTTCCGCTCCGCCGTCGAAAGTGCCGGGCTGCGCTTCGTCGTCGATGTCGCGTTGACGCAGCCCGTGTTCGTCGATCGCTCGATGTGGGAGATGATCGTGCTGAACCTGCTCTCGAACGCCCTCAAGTTCACGCTCCAAGGCGAAATCCGGCTGACGCTGCGGGAACACGACGGTGCCGCTGAGCTCGCAGTCGCCGACACCGGGATCGGCATCCCGGAAGCCGACCTGCAGCACGTCTTCGAGCGGTTCCGGCGCGTTCGCGGCGCGAAGGCGCGCTCGCACGAGGGCAGCGGTATCGGCCTGGCGTTGGTCGACGAGCTGGCGCGCCTGCACGGCGGCGCGATCGGCGTGCGCAGCGAGGTCGGCCAAGGCAGCACCTTCACCGTGTGCGTCCCGCTCGGACGCGATCACCTCGACGCCGCTCGCATCGCCGACGAGGCGCGCGCGGCCTCCCCGGACAGCGTGGTCGAACAGTACTTGGCCGACGTGGATTCGACGATCGTGCGTGCTGCAGCCGTCACCGCGCCGCGCGAGGACGGTGTGAAAGCCGCGCGCGTGCTCCTGGCCGACGACAACGGCGATCTGCGGGCGTACGTGTCACGGATCCTGGCATCGCGATACGACGTCGTTGCGGTCGGGAACGGCCGCGAGGCCCTGGAGGCCTTGCGCGCGGAGCGCTTCGACCTGGTGATCAGCGACGTGATGATGCCGGAGATGGACGGCTTCGAGCTCGTGCAAGCGATCCGGCGCGAGGCCGCCTTGGAGACGCTGCCGGTCATCATGCTCTCGGCACGGGCGGGCGAGGGCGCGTCCGTCGAAGGGCTCACCCGCGGGGCCGACGACTACCTGGCGAAGCCGTTTTCCTCCGACGAACTCCTCGCGCGCCTGCATGCGCAACTCAGCGCGGCGTCGATTCGCGCTCGCGCCACCCGCGAGCTGCGCGCGAGCGAGGAGCGTTTTCGCACCCTGGCGGCGTCGATGCCGCACATCGTGCTCGAAGGCGATCTTGCGCGCGGCGTCACCTACTTGAGCGAAGCCTACAGCGCCTACACCGGCCTGCCGGACGAGTCGGGCTACGGGATGGGCTGGCTGGCGGCGGTGCATCCCGATGACCTCGCCGAGACGACCCAACGGTGGGAAGACGCGCTGCGCACCGGCGGCACCTTTGCCCGCGAGTTCCGGCTAAGGCGCGTGGACGGCGCCTTCCGCTGGCATGCCGGGCGCGCGTTGCCGCAGAGCGATCTCGCCGACGGGGTCGTCCGCTGGACGGGGACGATCACCGACGTGCACGACATGCGGCGCTCGGCGCACGAACGAGCGTTCCTCGCGGAGGCGAGCCGCATCCTCGCGCAGTCACTCGACCTCAACGAGACGCTGCAGAGCATCGCGCAGATCATCGTCTCGCGTTTCTCCGCGTGGTGCCAGATCACGCTGCGCACGCCGGAGGGTCTGCGGACGGTCGCCATCGTGCACCAGGATCCCGAGAAGCATCGCGCCGGACAGCGGCTGGTCGGCCGCGTCCATCTCAACCCAGACGCCGCTCGCGGCACACCGTATACCGCGCGCACCGGCCGCAGCGACCTAGTCGAGCACGGCCGGGCCGTCGCGAAAGAGGTCGTGAACGATCCGGCCGAGTTCGCGATCTACGAGCAGCTCGGCTTCGCGTGGTCGATCTGCGTTCCGCTGCTGGCTGACGGGCAGACGCTCGGCACGATCGCGGCCATCTACGACGAGTCGGCGCGCAAGGACGGTCGCGACGACGTGCCGGTCCTCGAAGAGCTGGGTCGCCGGGCCGGTGTCGCGGTACGCCGTGCGAGCGACTTCGAGCGCGAGCATCGCGTTGCGCAGTCGTTCCAGAACGCCTCGCTTCCCTCGGCGCTGCCGCTGCTCTCGCGGGCGAGCTTCGATGCGGTGTACGTGCCGGCCAGCGACGAGGCGCAGGTCGGCGGCGACTGGTACGACGCCGTTCGGCTCGTCGACGGGCGCGTCGTCATCTCGATCGGCGACGTCGCCGGCAACGGATTGGCGGCTGCCGTCACGATGGGCAACATGCGCCAGATCATCCGCGGCATCGCGCAGGTCCACGCCGATCCGGCGCTGATGCTCGACGCGGCCGATCGCGCGCTTCGGCTCGAGCATCCCGACCGATTCGTCACCGCCTTCGTCGCCGTGTTCGACCCGATCGCGCGCACGTTCGCGTACGCGTCGGCCGGCCATCCGCCGCCGATGTTGCGGCACCCCGACGGTGAGATCGAGCTGCTCTCCGACGGCGGTTTGCCGCTCGGGCTGCGGCACGTCGCCAAACAACAAGGCAAGATCATCCACGTGCGGCCGGGCTCGTATTTCGTCTTCTATACGGACGGCCTCACCGAAGCGGGCCGCCGGCCCGCCGATGGCGAGGATCATCTGCGGGCG
>JBEKAU010000341.1:4024-4601 GCA_050015755.1 Vulcanimicrobiaceae bacterium
CGGCGCTCGCCGCACCGCGTCCGGCCCAAGCGCTGCGGGATGCCGTGTTTGCCCAGACCTCACCGACGGACGACGTCGCGATTCTGGTCCTTGGCATCGACGCATCCGCCGACAACCTGCCCGACGACGGCCTGGTCGAGCGGTGGCGTTTCGATGTTCTCGACGCGCAGGCCGGACAGTCGGCCCGACGCAGCTTTGCGCAGGGCATGCGCGCGCGGCAAGGCGATCCCGAGTGCATCCACAACGCCGAGGTCGTCTTCGGCGAACTGGTCGGCAACGCGGCGCGCTACGCGCCCGGGACGGTTGAAGTGACCGTCGATTGGAGCGGAACGGCGCCGGTGTTACACGTCCTCGACGAGGGGCCGGGATTTCATCACGTGCCGGCGCTGCCGGGCGATGTCTACAGCGAATCGGGCCGTGGTCTGTTCCTGATCGCGTCGCTGAGCCAAGACTTCAGCGTCTCCAAGCGCCCCGAGGGCGGCAGCCACGCGCGCGCGGTGCTGGGTCTGTATCGGCGCCCGTTCCAACAGATGACGGCGGTCAGAGCCCCCGCGCCATGAAGACGGCGCAGAGCGGG
>JBEKAU010000342.1:0-4018 GCA_050015755.1 Vulcanimicrobiaceae bacterium
GGTCGAACCCGGTAATGGTCACCGCGCTGTTCGGCATCGTCGATCCGGCCGACGGCACGCTGACCTACGCGGTCGCCGGCCATCCCGCCCCGGTCCTCGCCCTGCCCTCGGGCAACGTGCAGACGTTGCCCAAGGACGGATTACCGCTGGGGATCGTGGATCGGATCGAGGCCAGCGATTGGACGTTCACGATTCCGCCCGGTGCGCAACTGACGCTCTACACGGACGGCTTGGTCGAATATGGCCGTGACGTCGTCGAAGGGGAACGGCGGCTGCTCGAATGCCTGCGCGCATCGATCGTCGAGCGCGACGCCGAACCGGCTGCCGCGCTCCAACAGCGCGTGTTCGGCGGCAGCGCAAATACCGACGACGTCGCGACCCTCACGGTGGCCGCCGCCGATCGCGACGATGGTCCGTTCACGTTCACCTTCACCGCGCTGCCGATGGCGGTGCCACTGGTGCGCCGTTCGCTGGCGCGCTACGTCGAGCGCCTCGGCGTGGCTGTCGAGCGCGTGTTCGCGATCCTCTCCGCCACCGGCGTAGCGCTGGCCAACGCGGTCGTGCATGCGTACGGCAGCGACGCCCCCCGGCCTGGTCCACGTCCGCGCCGAACCGATCGACGGAGCGCTCGTCGTCGTCGTCGAGGATGAAGGCAGCTGGAAGCCGGCACAGCGCCGTGAGGAACGCGGGCGCGGCTTACCGTTGATGCGCGCGCTCATGCACGCGGTCGAGATTCGCACCTTCCATGGCCGCACCGAGGTGCGGCTCTCGATCCGGCTCACGGAGAACCGAGCGACGGCCTGACCGCGCACAGACTGCCCGGGAGGGTACAGTCTGTCTATGCTCGTGGGGACAGCCGAGAAGAACCGATTCATGAACGCGCTCGCGCCGAGCACCCGCTCGCTGCTGGAAGCACGGATGACCGCGCACGGGGGCGGCATCGGCGATATTTTGCAACCGGCCGGCGGCCTGATCGACGCATTGTGGTTTCCGCTCTCGGGCATCGTCTCCACGGTACGGCCGCTCGAGAACGACAGCAGCGTCGAGGTGGACGCCTGCGGCAACGAGGGGTTCGTCGGCATCGAGCTCACGCTCGGCGATCGGCGCTCGTGCGACACCTGGCTCGTGCAGTCGCCCGGACGCTTCGCCCGGCTGGACACGCAGATCTTCCTCGACGCGCTCGAACGCGATGCAGGCTTGCGTGAGATTGCGCGCCGGTACGTCTCGACGGTGCTGTGCGTGCGCGGCCAGTGGGTCGCCTGCAACGCGCGCCACACGATCGAACAGCGGCTGGCGAAGTGGCTGCTCGCCACCCGCGATCGCGTCGGCGACGAGATCCAGATCACCCAGGACGTCGTGGCGATGATGCTCGGGGTGCGCCGCGCCAGCGTGGTCACCGTCCTCGGCCGACTGGTGAACGAGGGGCTGGTCGCCCACGGTTACGCCCGGATGCGGATCATCGACGACGTGCGCCTGATGGAAGTCGCCTGTCCCTGCTACCGCCGGGCGGCCGGCCTGCTGCGAGGGGTCTTCGAACAGCCGGCTGCTTAACCGCACAGAGTTTCGCCGCGCGTTGCTCGGGTACACGGCAAGCATGGGTTCGTCGGGGGGCGGACCTTGCCTGGGAGGGCGGAAGGAGAGGACGCATGGATAATTTGGTGCTCTGCCCCTGCGGGCACGCGCTCTCGCGGCACGATTTCGACGGGTGCGCCGGCGATCGGCTGCGCAGCTGCGAGTGTCCGCGTGACCGGCGCGACGCGCTGGAGTCCGCGGTCGACCTGGCCCGCAACGGCGGCTCTCCCGCCGTGGCCGCGTTCAGCCCGCTGCGAGGGACCGACGCGGCCTAGCCCCCTTGACTCCCCGAGACGGGTGGTGATACGATACCGCCCTATGCCCCTCGGCGGATAGCGGCATAACGGTTGAGCGAGGACCCCTCACTCCGGTGGGGCGGCCCTTGCCTTTTTGTCGTGCCCGCCGACCGGCGCGAACGCGTGCGACCACGCAGGAAGAACCCCCAGAGCAGAATGGCGACGAAGACGACCGCGGACAAGCCCAAGACGCGCAGCCGCAAGAAGACCGATGTGGTGGCCCCGCAGGCCTCGAGCGGCTCCAACGCGGTCAAGCAAGAGAACATTGCGAGCGCAAGCTTCCACGTTCCCGAGGAAGCGTTCACCGTCGAGCTTCCGGAGGACCCGGGAGCCAAGCGGACGCGCCACTCGTTTGCGAAGATCACGGACGTCCTGCAGCTGCCCGACCTCATCGAGCTGCAGAAAGCCTCCTTTAAGTGGTTCGTCAATGACGGACTGCGGGAAGCGTTCGAATCGATCTCGCCGATCAAAGATTTCACCGGCAACCTCGTGTTGGAGTTCGGCGAGCACTCGCTCGGTGAGCCCAAGTACTCGGTCGAGGAGTGCCGCGAACGCGACATGACCTACTCGGCGCCCTTGCGCGTCCGGGTCCGCCTCATCACGGCCGAGTCCGGCGAGATCAAGGGTATCCCGGACCAAGAGATCTTCATGGGCGACTTCCCGCTCATGACGGACAAGGGCACCTTCATGATCAACGGCGCCGAGCGCGTGATCGTGAGCCAGCTCGTCCGCTCGCCGGGCGTCTATTTCTTGCAGGACGTCGACACCAACAACCGCCCGACGTTCAACGCGACGATCATCCCCAACCGCGGTGCGTGGATCGAGTTCGAGACCGACAACGGGACGAAGAACGACGAGACCGAGGGCACGATCGGCGTTCGCATCGACAAGAACCGCAAGATCTACGCGACGACGTTCGTGCGCGCGCTCTCGCGCCCCGACCTCGGTTTCAACTGGGAGTCGGACGAGGCGATCCTCGCCCTGTTCGACCACTCGCCGCTGATCGCGAACTGCCTGGAAAAAGACAAGGACGTCAAGACCAAGGAAGACGCCCTCAAGGAAATCTACAAGAAGCTTCGTCCCGGCGAGCCCGAGAACGCGGAGAACGCCGAGAAGCTGCTCGAGTCGCTGTTCTTCGATGAGAAGCGCTACGATCTCGCCGGCGTCGGCCGCTACAAGCTCTCGGGCAAGCTCGAGCGCGAGTACGGTGGCGCGCACCTGCGCATCCCGCCGATCGACAAGAAGGCGCTCACGCGGGAGGACATGATCGCGGTGCTGCGCCGTCTGATCAAGGTCGCGACGCGGCAGATCAACAAGGACGACATCGACCACCTCGGCAACCGCCGCATCCGTTCGGTCGGCGAGCTGCTGCAGAATCAGTTCCGCGTCGGCCTGCTGCGCCTCGAGCGCGTCGTGCGCGAGCGCATGACCGTTCAGGACATCGAGACGGTCACGCCGCAGGCGCTGATCAACATCCGTCCGGTCGTCGCCGCGATCAAGGAGTTCTTCGGCTCCTCGCAGCTCTCGCAGTTCATGGACCAGACCAACTCGCTGGCCGAGCTGACGCACAAGCGTCGCCTCTCGGCTCTCGGGCCGGGTGGTCTCTCGCGTGAGCGCGCGGGCTTCGAAGTCCGCGACGTCCATCACTCGCATTACGGCCGCATCTGCCCGATCGAGACGCCGGAAGGCCCGAACATCGGTCTGATCGGTTCGCTCGCGACCTTCGCCCGCGTCAACCGCTACGGCTTCATCGAGACGCCGTACCGCGTCGTGAGCGACGGCATCGTCAGCAACGAGCTGCGCTACTTCACGGCCGACCGTGAAGACGAGTACATCATCGCGCAAGCGAACACCGAGATCGACAAGAACGGCAAGATCACCTCGCCGTCGGTCGTCGCGCGCTTCGCCGAAGAGTACGTCGAAGAGCCCCCGAACCGCGTGCAGCTGATGGACGTCTCGCCCAAGCAGATCGTCTCGGTCGCGACGGCGCTGATCCCGTTCCTCGAGCACGACGATGCCAACCGCGCACTGATGGGCGCGAACATGCAGCGTCAGGCCGTCCCGCTGCTCCGTCCGCAGGCGCCGATCATCGGCACCGGCATGGAGTACCGCGCGGCCAAGGACTCCGGCGGTTGCGTGCTCACGCGCGC
>JBEKAU010000343.1:0-4013 GCA_050015755.1 Vulcanimicrobiaceae bacterium
GCCGAACGCCCACCCCTGCAGACGTGCCACGAGCTGCTCCGGCGTGAGCTCGCGCAGGTAGCGGCCGTTGAGCCAATCGAGCTTCGCGACGTCGAACACCGGGCCACCGAGCGAGATGTGCTCGACGCCGAAGCGCTCGCGCCACAGCGTCTCGAGGTCGAACATCTCCTGGCCTTCGACCGACGAGGAGATCAGCAAACCCAAGAAGTTCAGCAGCGCCTCGGGCAGATAGCCCATCGCCTCGTAGAAGAGGATCCCGGTCGGATTCTTGCGCTTGCTGAGCTTCGAGCGATCGGGATTGCGCAGCAGCGGAACGTGCAGCAGCGCCGGTGCTTGCCAGCCGAAGTACTGATAGAGCAGCAAATGCTTGGGCGCCGAGGAGATCCACTCTTCGCCGCGGATCACGTGCGTGATCTCCATGAGGTGATCGTCGACGACGTTGGCGAGGTGATACGTCGGCAGCCCGTCGCTCTTGAGCAGCACCTGCATGTCGACCGTCGCCCAGGCGATCTCGATCTCGCCGCGCAGCATGTCGTGCACGACGCAGATTCCCTCGCGCGGGACGACCATCCGCACGACGAACGGCTCGCCGGCGCTCGCGCGCGCGAGCGACTCGTCGGCCGGGATGAATTGACAATTGCCGTCGTAGTGCTGCGGAATCCCGGCCGCGCGCTGCGCGGCGCGCAAGTCGTCTAACCGCTCGGGCGTGCAGAAGCAGCGGAAGGCATGCCCCGCTTCGAGCAGCTCGGCGGCGTACTTCGCGTAGATCGCGGAGCGTTCGCTTTGCCGATAGGGTCCAAACGGGCCGCCGACGTCGGGGCCTTCGTCCCACGACAGCCCCGTCCAGTGCAGCGCGTCGAGGATTGCCTGCTCCGACTCCGGCGTCGAGCGCGCCTGATCGGTGTCCTCGATGCGCAGGATGAACTGCCCGTCGTTCTTCTTCGCGAACGCGTAGTTCACCAAGGCAACGTAGGCCGTCCCCACGTGCGGATCGCCCGTAGGAGAAGGCGCGACACGCGTGCGGACGCGGCGCGCGGGGGTGGTGCTCACGTCAGCCGACCAGCTCTCTCCGCTTGCCGCACTCGCGCTCGACGAACGTGATGATGTCCGCGAGCGGGGCGCCGGGCGTGAAGATCTCGCGCACCCCGAGCCGCTTGAGCTCCGCGGCGTCGTCGGCCGGGATCGTGCCCCCGCCGAAGAAGACGATGTCGTCGGCGCCTTGTTCCTTGAGTTGCTCGACGACCAGCGGGAAGAGCGTCATGTGGGCGCCCGAGAGAATGGACAAGCCGATTCCGTCGGCGTCTTCCTGAATGGCGGTCTGCACGATCTGCTCGGGCGTCTGGAACAGACCGGTGTAGATCACTTCCATGCCGGCGTCGCGCAGCGCACGCGCGATCACCTTGGCGCCGCGATCGTGGCCGTCGAGTCCCGCTTTCGCCACGATCACGCGCAGCGGACGAGCGGGTGTGTTGGTCGTTGTCATCGTCAGAACTGGGTCGTCTCCGTATAACGGCCGAAGACCTCGACCATCGCATTGACGATCTCGCCTTCGGTGGCGACTGCCTTCACGCAGTCGATCAGGTGCGGCATCACGTTGGCACTGCCGGTGCACGCGCGCTTGAGCTCCGCCAGCGCGCTCTCGACCGCAGCCGCATCGCGGTTCGCGCGCACGTCTTGCACGCTGCGCGCTTGGCCCAGCTCGATGTCCTTCCCGATCTTGAGCAGGTCGGCCGACTGCGCTTCATCCGGCCGCTCGAAGGCGTTCACGCCGACGATCACGCGGTCGCCCGACTCGATCGAGCGCTGGTAGCGATACGAGGCGTCGGCGATCTCGCGCTGCGGGTAGCCGGCTTCGACCGCTTCGACCATCCCGCCGAACTCGGCGATGTTCTCGAAGTACTCGAGCACCTGACGCTCCATCTCGGCCGTCAGCGCTTCGACGTAGTACGAGCCGCCCAGCGGATCGACCACGTTGGTGACGTTCGTCTCGTACGCGAGCACTTGCTGCGTGCGCAGCGCGATCTCGACCGACTTCTCGGTGGGCAGCGCGAGCACTTCGTCCATCGAGTTGGTGTGCAGCGACTGGGTGCCGCCCAGCGCCGCCGCCATCGCCTCGAACGCGACCCGGACGATGTTGTTCTCCGGCTGTTGCGCGGTCGCGCTGCAGCCGGCGGTCTGGGTGTGGAAGCGCAGTTGCCACGAGCGCGGGTCCTTGGCGCCGTACACGTCGCGCATGCGGCGCGCGTAGATGCGACGCGCAGCGCGGAACTTCGCGATCTCTTCGAAGAAGTCGATGTGGCTGTTGAAGAAGTATGAGAGCCGCGGCGCGAAATCGTCCACGTTCATCCCGCGCGCCATCGCCGCCTCGACGTACGCGAAGCCGTCCGCGAGCGTGAAGGCCAGTTCTTGCGCCGCCGTCGAGCCGGCCTCGCGGATGTGGTAGCCGCTCACCGAGATCGTATTCCACTTGGGCATCTCGCGCGTGCAGAACTCCATCATGTCCACGATGATGCGCACGTGCGGCCGCGGCGGAAAGATCCACTCCTTCTGCGCGATGTACTCTTTGAGAATATCGGCTTGCAGCGTGCCACCCAGCGCGCTGCGCGGCGTCCCCTTGTTCTCGGCGGTGACGATGTACTGCGCGAGCGCGATCGCGGCCGGGCCGTTGATCGTCATCGAGGTCGTGATCGCGCCCAGGTCGATCCCCGCGAAGAGCGTTTCCATGTCGCGCACCGAGTCGATCGCGACACCGCACTTGCCGACCTCACCCATCGCTTTGGGGCTATCGGAGTCGTAGCCCATCAGCGTGGGCATGTCGAACGCGACCGAGAGTCCCATCTGCCCCTGTGCGAGCAGGAAGTGGTAGCGCTCGTTGGTCTGTTTGGCATTGCCGAAGCCGGCAAATTGCCGCATCGTCCACAGACGCGAACGGTACATCGTCGGGTGGATGCCGCGCGTGTAGGGAAACTCGCCGGCCACACCCAGGTCGTTCGTCAGGTCCAGATCCGCGACGTCCGCCGGGCCGTACATCGCCTTGAGCGGGACGTCCGACATCGTGCGATCGGTCGCGCCGGAACCCTTGCCGCTGCGTACGGTCGGCGAGCGATCGATCATCTTGGCCACGATGCGTCTCCTTCGCGCGTGCGGATCATTGCCAGGGCTGCCACGGGGCTTCCGTCACATTCGTGTACAAATCGGCTGCGTTGGGATAGGGTTCGGCTTCCGCGGCGTCGGTGCTGCGATCGATCTCGGCGGCGATCTCGTGCTCGAGCGTGTCCAAATCGCCCGCGCTTGCGATGCCGCTCGCGACGAGCCGATCGCGGTACCGTGCGACCGGATCGAACGCGCGCAATTCCGCGAGCTCTTCGGCGGATCGATACGTGCGGTCGTCGTCATCGGTCGAATGCGCGCGAACACGACGGCACATGGCCTCGACGAGCACGGGCCGGCTGCCCTCGACGACGGCACGCCGAGCGCGCGACACGGCTTCGTAGACGGCGACGGGATCCATTCCGTCGACCACGATCCCTTCCATACCATAACCAGGGGCGCGATCGGCCACGTGAGCGACCGCCATCTGCATGTGTTGGGGGGTCGAAATTGCCCAGCCGTTGTTCTGGCAGAAGAAGATGACCGGCAGGGAACGTACGCTGGCGAAGTTCAAGCTCTCGTGCCACTCGCCTTCGCTCGTCGTCCCTTCGCCGAAGCTGCACAACACCGCGCGGTCGGTCTCGCCGCGAAACCGCATGGCGTACGCCGCGCCGACCGCGTGTGGCATTTGCGCCGCGAGGATCGAGCTGACGCTCCCAATGCCGTAGGCGCGTCCGGACCAGTGGCTGGGGAACTGCCGCCCTCCGTTGACGTCACGGGCGCGGGCAAACTGTGAGTAGAGCACCTGCAACGGCGTGAGCCCAAACGCTAAACACAGGCCGGTGTCGCGGTAGTACGGATAGAGCAGGTCGGCGCCTGCGCGCATGGCGAGCCCGGCTCCCGCCTGCGCCGCCTCATGGCCT
>JBEKAU010000344.1:0-3989 GCA_050015755.1 Vulcanimicrobiaceae bacterium
CCCGGACGTGATCGACGGCGTCGCCGGTACGCGCTTCGCGGTGTGGGCGCCGAACGCGCGACGCGTCAGCGTCGTCGGCGACTGGAATGCGTGGGACGGCCGCATCCATCCGATGCGCTTGCGGCGCGAGTGCGGCGTGTGGGAGTTGTTCCTTCCCGAACTCGGTGCGGGCACGCGCTACAAGTACGAGCTGCTCGGTGCCGATGGCAACCTCTTGCCGCTGCGCGCCGATCCGTTCGCATTTCGCAGCGAGCTGCGGCCGGCCAATGCCTCGATCGTAACCGCGCCGTCGACGTACGCGTGGGATGACACGGCGTGGCTCGCCGGGCGCGGACCACGCCAACGTCGCGACGCGCCGATCCAGATCTACGAAGTCCACCTGGGTTCCTGGCGGCGCAATCCCGAGGACGGCGACCGGTTCCTCACCTATCGCGAGCTGGCCGACGCCCTGATCCCCTACGTCGTCGACCTCGGCTTCACGCACGTCGAGTTGCTCCCGATCACCGAGCACCCGTTCGACTTGAGTTGGGGCTATCAAACGACGGGATGGTTTGCACCGACGAGCCGCTTCGGCGATCCCGACGGCTTGCGTGCCTTCGTCGATGCCGCCCACCGCGCCGGCATCGGCGTCATCCTCGACTGGGTGCCGGGACACTTCCCGACCGACGCGCACGGTCTGGGGCGCTTCGACGGCACCCCGCTCTACGAGCACGCCGACGCGCGCGAAGGCTTCCACGACGAGTGGGGCACGTACGTCTTCAACCTCGGTCGCAACGAGGTGTCCAACTTCTTGCTCGCCTCGGCGCTGTATTGGCTGCGCGAGTTCCACGTCGACGGGCTGCGGGTCGACGCGGTCGCCTCGCTGCTCTACCGCGACTACAGCCGCAACGAAGGCCAGTGGATCCCCAACCGCTACGGCGGCCGCGAGAACCTCGAGGCGGTCGCGTTCCTGCAGCGCTTCAACACGCTCGTCTACGGTGAGTTCCCGGGAATCGCCACGTTCGCCGAAGAGTCGACCGCGTGGCCCGGTGTCACGACGCCGGTCGATCTGGGCGGTCTGGGCTTCGGCTACAAGTGGAACATGGGCTGGATGCACGACACGCTCGAGTTCGTGCAGCGCGACCCGATCCACCGCGGCCACCACCTCAACGAGATCTCGTTCGGGCTGATCTACGCGTTCAGCGAGAACTACGTGCTGCCGCTCTCGCACGACGAGGTCGTGCACGGGAAGCGCTCGATCCTGGGCCGGATGCCGGGCGACGATGGAGCGCAGTTCGCCAACGTCCGGATGCTCTACGGCCTGATGTGGGCGCACCCGGGCAAGAAGCTGCTCTTCGCCGGCGGCGAGTTCGCGCAGCGCGGCGAGTGGCGCGCGCAAGCCTCGCTCGATTGGCACGTGGTGCACGGCCGCCACGAGGGCGTGCAGCGGCTCGTGCGCGACCTCAACCGCATCGCGCGCGCGCACCCCGCGCTCTACCAGCGCGACAGCGATCCGGCGGGCTTCGAATGGATCAGCTACGAGGACGGCGCGAGCGGCGTCGTCGCGTGGATCCGCTGGGACGCGAACCACGCCGAGCATGTCGTCTGCGTCATCAATACGAGCGGCACGCGGCGCGATGGCTTCCTGCTCGGCGTGCCGCGCCGCGCGCGCTACCGCGAGCTGCTCAACACCGACGCCGCGGTGTACGGCGGGGGCGAGGTGGGTAACGCAGGGTTCGTGGATGCGACCGATCGCCCGTCTCACGGACGGCCGAACTCTCTTGCCCTGACGCTGCCGCCGCTCGCGGTGCTGTGGCTGGCACCGTGACCGGTTCCGGACGACGACGCATCAGCGAAGGCCTCCCGCACCCGCTGGGTGCGACCTGGTACGGCACCGGCGTCAACTTCGCGATCTTCAGCGCCAACGCCGAGCGGGTCGAGCTGTGCCTGTTCGACGAGCGCGGCCGGCGCGAGCTCGAGCGCATCGTATTGCCCGAGTACACCGACGAAGTCTGGCACGGTTACCTGCCCGACCTACGTCCCGGGACGCTCTACGGCTACCGCGTCTACGGCCCGTACGACCCGGCCAACGGTCACCGCTTCAATCACCACAAGCTGCTGCTCGACCCCTACGCGAAGGCGCTCGCCGGCAGCATCCGCTGGAGCGACGCGCACTACGGCTATCGCATCGGCTCGCAGCGCACCGACCTCTCGTTCGACCGGCGCGACAACGCGAGCGGGATGCCCAAGTGCGTCGTCGTCGACACCGCGTTCACGTGGGTCGGTGACAATCGCCCGTTCGTGCCGTGGATGCAGACGGTGTTCTACGAACTGCACGTGCGCGGGTTCACGATCCAACACCCCGAGGTGCCGCCGGCGCTGCGCGGCACCTTCGGCGGCTTGGCCGCGCCCGCCGTCGTCTCGTACCTGCACGATCTGGGCGTGACCAGCGTCGAGCTGCTGCCCGTCCATACGTTCGTCGACGACCGCCGGCTGGTCGAGCAGAAGCTGCGCAACTACTGGGGGTACAACTCGATCGGGTTCTTTGCGCCCGACCCGCGCTTTCTCCAGGGCGGCGACCCGAACGAGTTCAAGATGATGGTCAAGCACCTGCACGAGGCAGGCATGGAAGTCATCCTCGACGTCGTCTACAACCACACCGCCGAGGGCAACCAGCTCGGGCCGACGCTCTCGTTCAAGGGAATCGACAACGCCTCGTACTACCGGCTGGCGGAGGACAAGCGGTACTACGACGACGTCACCGGCACCGGCAACACGCTCGATCTGCGCCACCCCCGCGTCCTCCAAATGGTGACTGACTCGCTGCGCTACTGGGTCGAGGAGATGCACGTCGACGGCTTCCGTTTCGACCTCGCGCCGGCACTCGCGCGCGAGAACAACGGCTACGCGCGCGACGCGGCGTTCTTCAAGACGATCGCGCAAGACCCGGTCCTCTCGCGGGTCAAGCTCGTCGGCGAACCGTGGGACGTCGGCCTGGGCGGCTATCAGCTCGGCAATTTCCCGCCCGGCTGGTCGGAGTGGAACGGCAAGTACCGCGACACCGTGCGCCGCTTCTGGAAGGGCGACGAGGGGATGCTGCCCGAGCTGGCCTCGCGCGTCGCGGGCTCGTCCGACCTCTTCGAGCACCAAGGACGTCGGCCGCGCGCCGGCATCAATTTCGTCACCGTCCACGACGGCTTCACGCTGACCGACCTGGTCTCGTACAACGAGAAACACAACGAAGCCAATCACGAGAACAACCACGACGGCACCGACGACAACCAGAGTTGGAACTGCGGCGTCGAAGGGCCGACCGACGATCCGACGATCGTCAGCCTGCGCGAACGGCAGAAGCGCAACCTCGTCGCCACGCTGCTGCTCTCGCTCGGTGTCCCGCTGGTCCTCGCGGGCGATGAGTTCGGGCGCACGCAGCGGGGAAACAACAACGCGTATTGCCAGGACAACGAAATCTCGTGGCTCGACTGGAACGCGCGCGGACCGCACGACATCGCGCTGACCGAGTTCGTCAAGACCGTGCTGCGGCTGCGCAACCAGCACCCGGCGTTCAAACGCGACGCGTTCTTCCGCGGTGGACCGGTCGACGCGAGCGGCCGCAAGGACATCGCCTGGATGAAGCCCGACGGGCTCGAAATGACCAGCGGTGACTGGGGCAAGGAGCGGCGCACCATCGGGCTCTATTTCGGCGCGCGGCCGATGCTGTTCGTCGCCATGAACGCCTCGCCCGACGACGTGCACTTCTCGCTGCCCGACGCCACCCGCGTCGCGTGGTCGCTCGTGCTCGACACCGCCATCGAGAGCGGCACGCCGCGCGAGATCCCCGGTGACGGGATCGACGCGTACGCGATGATCGGCCGGTCGCTGGCGGTGTTCGCCGGCAACGCCCGATGACGCCGGTCGCGCGCCGCTATATCGACGCCCTGGGGCAGGAACGCGAAGCCCCGCCGGGGACGGTCGCGCAGTTCGACGCGCTCCTCCAACGCGATCCGCTC
>JBEKAU010000345.1:0-3957 GCA_050015755.1 Vulcanimicrobiaceae bacterium
CGATTCTTCGCCCGCGACCAGAATGCGGGTCGGGATCTTCAGCGCGGCGAGCTTTGCGCGCAGGTCCCAGCCGCCGGTCTCGACCTCGTTGTCGCTGCCCAGACGGCGGAGCGTGTCGGCGGCGAGCGCGTGCATCGCATGGACTTTGCCGTCGCGGTCGACCGGATCGGCGTCGGCGAACAGCGCGCGAATCTGCGCGTCGCGCTCATCGCCGACCGGCGCATCGAGCAGCAGCGCGACGTCGTCGACGTAATCACCGGCGAACGTGCCGGGCGCGACGCGGATCATGGGGTCGACGAGGACCAGCGCGCGCGCGACTTTCGGGCCGCCGACCAGCGCGACCGCGCCGCCCCATGAGTGGCCGACGACCGTCGCGACGGTGCCGATACTGTCGGCAACCGCGCGCAGATCGGCGGCAAGCGCGGCCAGCGTCATCGGGCCGTCGCTGCCGGCGCTCTCGCCGTGGCCGCGCTGATCGTACGCGAACACGCGATGGGTTCCGGCCAGTGCCGCGCCCAGCCGCGCGAAGTCGCGCCGCGAGGAGGTGATGCCGTGGACGCAGAGGACCGCGGGGCCGGCCTCGCCCCAGCATTCGACGGTCGTCTTCGCGCCGGTTTCCAGGGCCACGCGCCGGATCTCAGTCGTCATGCCGCGCTCGTTCATGCCGTCCGTGCGATCACCTTGGCGACGAGCGGCCCGGCCACGATCACGGCGAACAGGCGCAGGGCCTGGATCGCGAGGACCAAGGGGACGTCCGCCCCGCTGCCGATCGCGATGGCGGTCACCGAGTCCAGGCCTCCCGGCGTCGTCGCGAGATACGCCGTGAGCGGGTCGATGTGGATCGTCGCCACCAGCAGCACGGCCGACCCGCCGCACAACGTGATCAGCACGAGCGTCGAGAGCAGCAGTTGCGGCAGCGCCCGCACCGCATGGCCGACCGTCTCGCGCGTGTAGCGCAGGCCGACGGTCAGGCCGATGCACACGTACGCCGCTGCCAGCGCCTCGAGCGGGACGTCGATCCGCACCAGGCCGACACCGTGCAAAAGGGCGCCCAGCACCATCGGTCCCAGCAGCGGCGCGCCCGGGATGCGTAGCTGCCGGGCCGCGAGAAAACCGGCGATGCCGACGGCGATCGTCTCGGCGAGGCCGAGCGGGTCGACCGCAAACGTTCCCGGCAAGCTCGCCGCCGTGGCGTGCGGGAGCAGCAGCCGCGAGACCGTCGAGGCCGAGAGGACGACGATCGTCACCCGCAAGTACTGCATGAACGCGACCAGCCGCGGGTCGGCCCCGTAGTCAGCGCTCATCGCCGTCATTGCCGCCGCGCCGCCGGGCGAGGAGCCCCAGGCCGCGGTCTCGGCCGGCAGCGACCCGAACCGGGCGAGCAGCCAGCCGGTGATCCCGGCGGCCGCGATCGTCGTCGCGACCACCAGCAGCATCGCGAACCAGTCGTGGAGCATCGAGCCGATCACCGGCGGCGTGACGGTGCCGGCGATGAGGCAGCCGATGACGATCTGCGCCGCGGTGAAGCCGGCAGTGGGGAACCGCAGCTGGACCCCACCGGCGACGGCTGCCACGATTGCGACCAGGAGCGGCCCGATCATCCAGGCCGCCGGCACGCCCAGGGCGGTCAGCCCCGCTGCCGCGCCGACGCCGGCGCCGATGACGAGGATCCAGGAGATGACCGGCCGCGCGCTCACCCCGCGCCGCTTCGTCGTGCCTGATGGGTTGCCAAGCTGATATCGTGGTGATATCATCGGGGGACCATGCGTCCATTTCCGGCGCGCCTGGACGACGGAGTGTACGACGAGCTGAAGCGACGGTCAGAGAACGAACGCAAGAGCATGAACGCGGTGCTGAACGAGTCGCTCGACCGGCAGTTTCGCGGGCACACCGACGCCAAGGCGGCGCTCCTCCGCGCGCTCGCCGCGCTCGAAGAAACCGAGCGTGGCGCGTGACCATTCGCACCTCGTCACGGGAAGGATCGCGCCGCGGGGCGTACTTCTCAGGTTCGATCATGGCACGCACCCTGGAATCCCTCACTGCGGGTACGCCCGTCTTTGCCGGCGAGACACGCGTCGGCGACGTTCGCGGCGTCTACGCCGAAGGCGACGCACGCTCCGCGGAGCTGGTCGTCGTCCATTGGGACGCGCTCCGTGTGGACGTCGGCGTGCCGGCGACGGAGATCGAAGACATCGACGACGAGGGCGTCTCACTGGTGCGCACGGAAGCCGATCAGTACAAAGATTTCACGCCCTTCGATCCCTCGCGCTACCCGACGCTGCGGAAGATCGCGTGACGCTCGAGATGGAGACCGCGGTGAACGCGCCGGCGATGAAGTTCTCGATCGTCGTGCCAACGTATAACGAAGCCGGCGGCATCGAGCGGCTGATCACGACCCTCACGCAGATCTTCCGCGACAATCAGCTCGACGGCGAGATCGTCGTCGTCGACGACAACTCGCCCGACGGCACCGGCGCGATCGTCGACCGGCTCGAGCGCGAGGGATACCCGGTGCGCTGTCTGCACCGTCCCGGCAAGCTCGGGCTCTCCTCGGGTGTCATCGACGGGTGGAAATTCGCACGACCCGACTCGGTCGCGCTCGGGGCGATGGACGCCGACTTCTCGCACGACGCGTTGATCCTGCCGCGCATGGTGCGCGCGCTCGCCGACGAGAACTACGGCCTGGCGATCGGTTCGCGTTACGTGCCCGGCGGTGGGATCAGCAACTGGCCCAAGCGCCGCATCGTGACCTCGAAGGTCGCGATCGCGTTGGCACAGCCGCTCACCCCGATCCGGGATATCACCTCGGGCTACTTCCTGGTCAAGCGCGAAGCGCTCGAGGGCGTCGAGCTCGATCCGATCGGCTTCAAGATCGGCTTGGAAGTGATCGCGAAAGCGCACTACGGGCGTGCGCTCGAGGTGCCGTACGTCTTCACCGATCGCATCGCCGGCGAGTCGAAGCTCAACCAGAACGAGATCCTCAATTACCTGCGCCAACTGGTCCGCATCTACCGTGCGCGCCTGTTCGGCCGGCGGTCACGTACCTAGCCATGGCTATGCCGGAGTGGTTGCGTTTGCGGCGCGCGCAGGCGGTGCCGGCCGAGGAGGCGGCGCAGTGGACGAAGTGCCCCGGCTGCGGTGAGATGCTCTATCGCCCCGATCTGGCGGCGAACCTCTGGGTGTGCCCGAAGTGCGAGCACCACTTCCGCATGCACGCCTTCGACCGCATCGCGATGCTGGTCGACTCCGATTTCACCGAGATCGGCGGCGACGTTCTGCCCTCGGACCCGCTGGGATGGACCGACAAGCAGCCGTATCCACAGAAGCTGCAGCGCGATCGTGAGAAGTCGAAGCTCACCGAAGCCATCGTGTGCGGTTTCGCGAGCATCGGCAACGTGCCGGTCGCGCTGGGCGTGATGGACTTCAACTTCCGCGGCGGCACGATGGGGACGGTCGTCGGCGAGCGGCTCGCCCAACTCTTCGAGCAGGCCCGCGACCGCGGTGTCCCGGTCATCGTCGTCACCGCCAGCGGCGGCGCGCGCATGGAAGAGGGGATGCTCGCGCTCATGCAGATGGCGAAGACGACGCTCGCCGTGCGGCGCTTCCAGGATGCCGGCGGGTACTATGTCAGCGTGCTGACCGATCCGACGACCGGGGGCGTCTCGGCGTCGTTTGCGTTCCAATCCGACGTCATCGTCGCCGAAGCGCACGCGGCGATCGGCTTTGCCGGTCGGCGCGTCATCGAGCAGACGATCCGCCAGAAGCTCCCCGACAATTTCCAGACCGCCGAGTTCCTCCTCGAGAAGGGCGCGGTCGACATGGTCGTGCCGCGCCGCGATCTCAAAGATCAGCTGGTGCGGCTGCTCGACTACGGCGTCGGCGCGACGATCGTCTCGAGCAACGGCCGCGGTGCGACGCCGACGCCGGCGGAGGCGCACGCGTGAACGTCATCGTCGA
>JBEKAU010000346.1:0-3942 GCA_050015755.1 Vulcanimicrobiaceae bacterium
GTAATACGCGTTGACGCGCTCGAGCTCCAGCAGGGGCATTATGCGAGTTCTCCCAGGTAGGCGCGTTGGACGGATTCGTTGGCGCGGATCTCGGCGGGCGTGCCGACGGCGAGCACCGCGCCGGTTTGGAAGACGGTGATCGTCGTCGAAATCGCCATCACCACGTCCATGTCGTGCTCGACGAGCAGGATCGTGCGTCCGGGAGAGATGCGCTGGATGAGCTCGACCGTCTCGTGCGTCTCGGTCGGCGACATCCCGGCCAGGGGTTCGTCGAGCAGGAGCACCGGCGGATCGCTCGCGAGGACGAGCCCGATCTCGAGTCGCCGCTGGTCGCCGTGCGAGAGGTTCTCGGCGAGCGCGTCGCGCGTGACCCACAGACCGATGTCGTGCAGGATGCGTTCCGTCGTCACCCCTTCCGACTCGGCGTGGCGACCGGGGAAGAAGAAGCTCGACTTGCCGTCGCGCACGGCTTGCACCGCGAGCCGCACGTTCTCGCGAACGGTCAGCTTGCCGAAGATGTTGGTGATCTGAAACGAACGCGCGATGCCCAGGCGGGCGCGCTGATAGGCCTGCAGCCGCGTGATCTCGCGGTCGCGGAACCAGATGCGCCCCGAGCTCGGCGGCAGCATGCCGCTGAGCAGGTTGAAGAAGGTCGTCTTGCCGGCGCCGTTGGGCCCGATGATCGTGCGCACGCCGCCTTCGGGGATCTCGATCGAGACCTCGTTGGTCGCCGTGAACCCGGAGAAACGGCGAGTCAGCCGTTCGGTCGTGAAGATGGACGCCATCTCAGTGCACCTCGGCGGCGGGCGGCTCGTCGAGCGGCGGCAGTTCGTGGGCCAGGTCCATTTCGACGCGAGCCTGCCGCGAGAACAGGCGGCGTACCGCGTTCGCGAGGCCGTAGTGCCGGATGCTGTCGACCAATCCCATCAGGCCGCGCGGCGCGACCAGGACGACGACGACGAACACGATCCCGATCCACGCCTCCCAGTACTTGGTCGCCTGCGAGACGTTGTTCTGGATCTCGTAATAGATCGACGCACCCAGGGTCGGGCCGAGGATCGTCTGCATCCCGCCGAGCATCGACATCATGACGATGTTGCCGGAGTACTCGACCGAACCGGCGTCGGGGTTGATGGCTTGCTGGTAGTACGTCCACAGCCAGCCGGCGATCGCCGGGAACGCGGCCGAGAGGACGAACGCGTTGACGCGAAATTTGTCGACGTCGTAGCCCAGGAAGCGCGCACGCTGCTTGTTCTCGCGGATCGCGTGCAGCACGGAGCCGAACGGCGAGGCGATGATCCCGTAGAGCACGCACAGCGCCAGGAAGACGACGATCGCGGTAAACCAGTAGAAGTGGTACGACTCGCTGAGCAGGTGCGCACCGAACAGGCTCGGGCGGGGAATCCCCTGCAGGCCGTCCTCGCCGCCGGTCAGGTCGCTCCACTCGTAGGTGATGAAGAAGATGACTTGCGCGAACGCCAGCGTGATCATCGAGAAGTAGATCCCGCTCGAACGCGGGACGATCAGCCGCGCCAGCAGCCACGCCCAGAGCACCGCGACGATGACCGAGAGCAGCAGCGCGAGCCACAGGTTGTCGGTCGGATCGTGGTGGACGGTCTGACCGAAGAGCTGGACGGTGAAGCCGTTGGAGAACAGCGCCGTCACGTAGGCCCCGAGCGTGAAGAACATCGCGTGCCCGAACGAGAGTTCACCGACGTGCCCGAAGAGCAGGTTGAAGCCACCCGCGAAGAGTGCGAAGATCACCATCGTCGTGGCGATCCCGATGAACCCGCTCCACTGGCCGACGAACGGGTTGGCGCCGGCGATGAACGGCAGCGCGAGGAAGAAGAGCCCCGTCCAGAGCAGCGGATGTAAGAGGATGGTCGCGAGCGGCGATCGTTTCTTCACTCGAAGAGCCCCTCGACGCCGAACAGCCCGCGCGGTCGCAGCAGCAGGATGATCCCCATGATCAGGTAGGCGGTCAGATCGACGGCCGGCGGAAAGACCAGCGCCATCAGGCTGCTGAGGATACCGATCAGGAGTCCGCCGACGATCGCGCCCCAAAACGAGCCGATCCCGCCGACGATGACGATCACGAACGTGAGCACGATCCACTGCGAGGCGAGTTGCGGCTGGATCGCGTAGATCGGGGCCGCGAGTGCGCCGGCCAGGCCGGCCAGGAACGAGCCGATCCCGAATACCAGCGTGAACATCCGGGGCATGTTGATGCCGAGGATTTTGACCATTTCGGCGTCACGCGTGCCGGCCCGGATGATCACGCCGATGTTCGTCTTGTTCAGCACCAGCCAGACGGTCGTCAGGATGACGATCGTGATGATGACCAGCAGGAAGTCCTTATAGAACGGGAACTGCACGCCGCCCAGGGAGATCGAGTCCGGCATGTACGCGGGCGTACTGACGCGCACGGCGTCGTCGCCCCAGATGCGCCGCACCACTTCCGTAAAGATCAGCGCCGTCCCGAATGTCAACAGCAGCGTGTATTCGGGTAATCGTCGGTACAGCGGTCTGACCAAGAGTGCTTCGAAAATGGCGCCCAGGATGCCGACCACGAGAGCGGCGCCCAGGATCGCCGGCCAGAACCCCAGGATCGGGACCAGCGTGTACATCACGTAGGCGCCGAGCATGAAGAAGGACCCGTGGGAAAAGTTGATCACCCCCATGAGGCCGAGGATGATGTTGAGTCCCAAGGCGACCAGGATGTAGAGCATCCCGAGGGTGATGCCGTTGACCAGCTGATCGAGCAGCTGGGGCACGGTGAAGAGTCCGAGGAGATGAATTGCGGCGTCCTCGCGGATCGGCGGAAAGTCGACTCACCGTTCGCCCCGGCAGTGGCCGCTTCCATGCTGCATTCGGCCAGGGGTTTGAAACTGAGCGAACCCGTCGAAGGTTTAACCACCACCAAGGCCGCACCGGACTCCTGACGGAGTCGGTCCGGTATGGAGGCAGGAGCGGCACGGCCGCTCGGGGAGTTTCGGAACGTCATGTCTATGTGGGAACCGTTCACCGAACGCGCGCGGCGTAGCATTGTGCTCGCTCAGGAAGAAGCGCAGCGGCTCGGGAACAACTACATCGGGACCGAGCATATTTTGCTCGGGATCATCTCCGAGGGGGAGAGCCTCGCGGCGAAAGTCCTCGAGACCCTAGGGGTGAACCTGGCCAAGGTTCGCCAAGAGGTCGAGGCGATCGTCGGGCGGGGCGGCCAGACCGTCCAGCAAGAGATGGTCTTCACCCCACGCGCGAAGCGCGTCATCGAGTTGGCGTTCGAAGAAGCCAGGCAACTCAACCATAACTATATCGGGACCGAGCATCTGCTCCTGGGCCTGATCCGGGAAGGCGAGGGCGTGGCCGCCCGCGTCCTGACCAATCTGGGCGTCGACCCGGCCAAGGTCCGGGTCCAGACGACCTCGTTGCTGGGCGCCGAGGGCCAGCCGCCTGCTCCGAAGGGCAAGTCGAAGACCCCGACGCTCGATGCGTACGGTCGCGACCTGACCCAGCTCGCTCGCGAGAACAAGCTCGACCCGGTCATCGGCCGGGCCACCGAGATCGAGCGGGTCATCCA
Organism: Vulcanimicrobiaceae bacterium; assembly: GCA_050015755.1. Lineage (GTDB taxonomy): Bacteria > Vulcanimicrobiota > Vulcanimicrobiia > Vulcanimicrobiales > Vulcanimicrobiaceae > Vulcanimicrobium. The sequence goes on from JBEKAU010000346.1 coordinate 3,581, forward strand.
GATCCTCAGCCGCCGGACCAAGAACAACCCCGCCCTGATCGGCGAGCCCGGCGTCGGGAAGACCGCCATCGCCGAGGGTCTGGCCCAGCGCGTCATCAAGACCGAAGTTCCGGAGCCGCTGCGCGACAAGCGCGTCATCACGCTCGACCTGGCCGGCCTGGTCGCCGGCACGAAGTACCGCGGTGAATTCGAAGAGCGCATGAAGCGCGTCATGGACGAGATCCGCGGCGCCGCCGGTGAGATCATCCTGTTCATCGACGAGCTGCACACGCTGGTCGGTGCGGGCGCCGCCGAGGGCGCGATCGATGCGTCGAACATCATCAAGCCGGCACTCGCGCGCGGCGAACTGCAATGCATCGGCG
>JBEKAU010000347.1:0-3917 GCA_050015755.1 Vulcanimicrobiaceae bacterium
TCGCGCCGATGGCGGTACGGTCGTCCGCGAAGGACGTGTCGGTCGGCCAGGTGCCGACCCGCGGATGCGACGCGTGTGAGTGCCAGGACGCGTAGACCTCGAACGGCCCCAGGTCTTGGACCGGGACCTTCCTGATCTCACCCTGATAGAAGAACTTCCACTCCTCGTTCCCGTGCCATTCCATGGCGAAGCTGCCGGTCACCCAGAGATTCTTCCTCGGCGAGATCATGACGCGCGCGACGACGCGTTCCCAATCGCCGATATGCGCCGCCCAACCGGATCGGAAGCCGTCCATCGGCCCGGAGTCGTCGTCGACGAGGGCCGACGGACCGAGGCCGCCGTTGTACGGATAGAAAAAGTAGTACGTGAAGTAGTAGTACTGGTCGTCTGCAAACGTGTAGCGCTGATCCTGGGTGATGCGGCAGTAGCATTGTGCCTGGCACCTGCGGTTGACGATCGGCTCGCCGAACAGGGTGGCTCGCTGCTGGTCGCTGAAGCCGAAACCCGAGATCGCCTTGTCGGTGGAGGGCCACAAGGAGACCTCGTCGTTCTCGCCGGCCCCGTTCGACGCGCCCAGAAGGTCGTCGACGGTGAGTGGCCCACGCTTGATGAGCGTCATGCCCGGGTTGAGCCGCGAGAGCCCGAACGTGCCGTTGCCGTACGAGAGCTTCGACTGTCCTCTCACCAGGTCGCTGCGTTGCAAATACCACTCGATCGACGAGGGATAGAACCGCTCCTTGGGGTGGAAATACACGATCGGCGCGAGCCTCTTCGCAACCTCCCAAAGCGATCCGGTGCGCCCCGGATCGATGGTGTGCACGTTGCCGTTGATCGAGACCGTCTGGTCGCCGAAGTACGACCAGTACCGCGGCGGTTCGGTGTCGGACACGAGCCACTCCGCCGCAATCGACGGCGACGGTCGCTCGTCACGATTCTCGAACGTCGTCGCGTCCGCGACCACCTGCGCCGGGCTGCGGGCCACGTTCCAGAAGCGCAATGAGCCCAGGTCGAACGCCGCCGGCTGCGCGTTCGCGAATGGGCGTTCGAGGGGGCTGCGCCCGCCGATCTTCCACGCATTGGGCGTGGTCAAGGCGAGCGGCGCGTACGCGTAGCTGACCGAAATGACCTTCACCCCATCGAAGTAGACGCGCATCTCCGGCTCGCCGTTTGGGACGAACACGAGCGCAACGTAGTGGAAGTCTTTGCTCGGACCGATGTGCGTCTCGAGCGCGGCCTCCTGCTCGTTCCGGAGTCCGGACCGCATGGAGTGCATGCCATCGACGATCAAGGAACCCCCGCGGATGCCCACGGCGAAGTTCTGCGTGCTGAGCAGCTCGAAGAGTTGCGGCTGATCGGGCTCCATGCGGAAGTGGAATCCGACGGTGAACGGCTGCTGCGCTTGGAGCGGCGTCGTCACATCGGCCGAACCGGTCGCCGGGATGACGACGCTCGACGGCCCGCGCGGCACCGGCGCCAATTGCGCGAGCGCGTCCACCGTGCTCCCCGCCGTCTCAGCGGAGAGCGACAATGCGGCGGCAGCGCCGCGAAGAAAGATGGAACGCGATACCTGCAACGGACACCCTCCCTATTGGCGCCCCCTTGCCGTTGCTCGTGACGACTTCCTTCGCGGCGCTGCGCCCTTACGTACCTTTTTCGGCGCCGAAGTAGTGGATCAGCTTGAGGATGAACTCGTGCACGGTGTACACCTGGCTCGCGTCGCCGTAGGCGAAGTAGAGTTCGTTGGGCCCCCAGCGCTTGTGATAGTCGAACGAGACGTTCCAGGCGTTGATGAAGATCGGCGGGACAGTCGTGTCGATCAGCGGTGCGGTGCCGTCGATCTTGCGGATACCGAAGGCGACCGAGGTGGTCGGCCCGATCAGGTAGCTGTAGCTGAGCCGCTCGAGCCACTGAATGTCGGGTGTACCGCGATCGAGCCAGTCGTTGGTGTTGTCGACTTCGAGGGTGAGCGTCCCGCGCATCCCGGCGCGCATCGTCGAACTGCGCAGCCACGACGTCAAGTACCCGGGACCGAAGCGGCCGCCGTTCCACGAGATCACGGTCGGCGTCGCCGAGCTGCCATGGTTCCCGTTGTTGCCGGGGTTGTTGGCGGAGCCGCTGTGCCAGGTGAACTGGATGCCGTCCTGCGAGACCGGCGTGAAGACGCCGCTGGGCAGCTTGAGGTAACTCGAGCCGATCGCGCCTTGGATGTCGATCAAGTTGTGGGTGAGCACGTCGAGCGCGACGTTGTTGTCGGTCTGGTCGAGCGCGCCGGTATGATCGTGGTAGCGGTCGAGGAACTCCCAGAACTGGATGCTGTCGAGCCACGAATTCGCGGGGAAGAGCCACTCCTTGTTCTCGAAGACCGCATAGCCGGCGATATCCGGATGCTGGATGTACCCGTCGACCGGCACGTAGTACTGGCCGAAGCTGCGCATCGAGACACCTCCGGCGAAGGTGTTGGTGTAGTAAATGGCGCCCCCGTCGATGCGCTTGTTGCGAGAGTCGTTGAGCACGTTCGTGCCCTGATCTTCGCCGTAGTTGAAGAACGCGTCCCAGTGTTGGGAGTCGTTGAAGTGGAGGCCGGCCGTCGTCGTGTGGTCGACGATGCCGGGGAGGTCGGCATCGACTTGTTGAATCGCGCCGCTCCACTGGTTGTTCGGTGAGTGCACCTGCAGCATCATCGCGCCGTCGTCACGGCCGTCGCCGATGGCATCGAAGCCCGCGAACGAGAACAGCCCCTGCTTTCCTTCGAAGGCGTAGCCGTCGCGCGGGGTCGGAATCGAGGGCGTGTAGAGCTGCTCGGTGGTCGGACAGATGTCGCAGTCGAACGGGTCGTAATAATTCGCACCCTGGGTGAAGAACGGTCGCACCTCGGTGTAGACGCGCTGATACGCAGTCGGTGAGATCGTCTGCTGGTCGACCTCGACGTTCGAGAAGTCGGGATGCACCGTGCCGTAAACCGACGACGTCGCGGTGACCGGCAGCGAGAAGTCGGCACCCATGCGCGAGGTCGAGAGGCCCGAGCCGGGCGAGCCGACCGCGCCCAGGCCGTAGACCGCGACGCGCGGGCTCGCTTTGCTGACGGCGGCCGGCGCCATGCCCTTGACGGGTCCCGCGTAATTGACGTCGTCGCCGTTGGTTTGCAGCGGGCCCCAGCTCCAAATCTGCCGTTCGCCGGTCGAGCGAACGATGCGCACGAACTGAAAGCGCCAGTCGGCCCCGCCCGAACCGCGCAGCACTTTGAGCGGGATCTTCATCGTCGTCACCCAGCCGCCGGGAACCGTCGAGCCGAACGAAACCCAGCTCGGATCGTAGGCCGTGTTCTCGGACGAATACTGGAAGTGCGTGCCGTTCGACGTCGCCGCGAACTGGTAATAAAAACCGTTGGGCCCGTTGGGCCACATGTCGATCCACACTTCGTCGTCGGTGCCGTCACCGACGTCATTGGTGTGCTGCTGCTGCAGCAGTCCCTCACGCTGCGCGACGTCGAACCGCACGTACAGGAAGGTCCCGTCAGTGGCGATGTGCACCACGCTTTGCTCGCTGGACGGCTTCTGGTGCTGCACGTCCCACGTCAGCGTCACGCTGGCCGCCGCGGTCCACGCCGAGAGATCGGCCTTGGGGTCGAGCGGCGGCGCGGCGGTCACCGTCGGGACGGCGATCTGCGAGGTCGCTGACCGAGCCGCCAGCGGGCACGCCAGCGCGATCGCCGCGAGAACGCACGACCACCAGACGGCAGACACCAGACGCACCAAAGCCCTCCTCGGATATTCCTATAATTCTAAGAGTAATCCCAGGCGAGTCTACTATTTCTTTAATGATTGCGTCAAGGGCCACCTTGGGCCGGTATACTTGGTCCAATGACGCCGCTCGGCCGGGTCATCCCGGCGGCCTTCCTCCTCGCCCTGGGCCTGGCC
>JBEKAU010000348.1:0-3895 GCA_050015755.1 Vulcanimicrobiaceae bacterium
CGCGTACTGCGCGGTGCCGAGCGCTGCGACCGTCGCCGGACCGCTCACCGAGATCGCGAAGGTCGCCGGATTCGGCGGCCCATCCGCGCTCGTCTGCGGCACCGTGTAGAACTCATAGAGCGTCTTCGCCGCGAGCGACGCGCCAGGGTAGGCGCTGTTGTCGTCTTCGGTGACGGTGCCGGCCGCATACGTTGCGGTGTCGACGTCGCCGAAGCCATAGAGGCCATATCCGGCGAGGCGGAACACCGATCCGCTCGCCGCGGCGGACGTGGTGACCGAGAGCTGCACGGCTTTGAGCAGCGTCGCGCCGTTCGCATTGATGCTGATCGCCGCAACCGCACTTGCGCCGCTGGGAATCGGCAGTGGCGGCGTACCGCCGCCCGCGGCCGTCTTGCGCACGCTGGCGAGCGCTTCGGGCGCGGCGCCCGGCGCATACAGGGTAATCGAGAACGTCGTCGTCGCAGCGAGCGCGCCGGCCGGCACTGTCGCCGTCGCCGTCGTGCCGTGCAGTGTCGTGCTGACCGAGCCTCCGCCCGGCCCGATCTGGCTCGACGATGTCGAGTCGACAACGCGGTTTTGCGGTGGTGTTGTCACCCCGCCGCCGCAGCCTGCCAAGGAAGCTGCGAAAAGAAACGCTGCTAGGGGCCGTATCCGCACACGCCGTACCTCCAGGACGTAATAACCAAACGCCGCCGGCTACGCAGGGCACAGCGACGGAGCGCCTACATTACCGATCGTTTAACGTTCGCCTGCTAACGCGGGTACGGCAGCGCTCAGTCGCCGACGGCATGACTGCTCACGCCGGCTGCGAACACAGGGTGGTTCGCCTGCGTTATGCTCCCGTCTCCCCGTCGATGAAGAGGTCCCGTTGAACGTTCGTCAGCTCGTGCTCGTTGGGCTCGCCGCCCTTGCTCTTGGCGGCGCCGCCGCGATCCAGGTCGGCCAAGCACAAGCCCAGTCGGCGCCGCCGACGCCCCCACCGCCGAACAGCCTCCCGACCCAAGGCGTCCTGTTCGGGACGCCGGTGCCTGCCTATTCGGCGCCCCCGACGCTCGCGCCGATCGCCGCTCCCTCGTCGTCAGCGGCCCCGCAGGGCCGCGGCCGTCGCCATGGCGCCGCGCCGTCGCCCTCGGCAAGCCCGAGCGAGACCCCCGAACCGCCCCAGTTCTCGACGATGGACGGCGTGTGGGAACTGGCGTTGCAGCCGCTGAGCGGCACGGGGACGGTCTACTCCCACCTCTACATCACCCAGAAGGGCGACCAACTGAGCGGCCGGTGGGTGCGCGGAAAGCCCGGCAAGCACTCGACCCTCGACACCTCGGACTTCACGGGAACCTTCGACGGCCGGCTCTTCAAGCTGACGGGGACCGATGTCCACGCGACGTTCACCCTGGCGGGCTACGTCGAGAACTTCTCCGACATGGTCGGCTTGCTGACCGCGATTCGGGTGGGCGCGGACCCGGGCGCGACCCCGGGGCCGGGCATTCCCTTCACCGCCGGGCATCGCAAGGCGACGAAGGATCGCGGGGTCTTCTAGGGCCGTGAGCGACCGGGCGTTCGGGTTTCGCACGCGCGCGCTGCACGCCGGCACGCCACCCGACGGCGAGACGGGAGCCCGCGCGCTCCCGATCCATCTTTCGACCAGCTTCGTCTTCGACTCTACCGAGCACGCGGCCGAGCTGTTCGCATTGCGCACGTACGGCAACATCTACACACGCATCTCGAATCCGACCGTCGCGGCGTTCGAAGAGAAGCTCGCCAGCCTCGAAGGCGGCCTGGGCACGGTGGCTGCCGCGAGCGGCCTGGGCGCGCAGATGATCGCGATCCTCGCGCTCGCGCAGGAAGGCGATCATCTCGTCGCCTCGACCAACCTCTACGGCGGGACGATCACGCAGTTCTCGGTGACGCTGCGGCGCATGGGCATCACGACGACCTTCGTCCCCGGCACGCCCGAGGCCGTGCGCGACGCGATCCGGCCGAACACGCGTGCCGTCTTCACCGAGACGATCGGGAATCCCAACGGCAACATCGCCGATCTCGCCGCGCTGGCCGACGTCGCGCACGCGGCCGGCGTGCCACTGCTGGTCGACAACACCTTCGCCTCACCGTATCTCTGCCGGCCGATCGAGTGGGGCGCCGACATCGTCATCCACTCGGCGACGAAGTTCATCGGCGGACACGGCACCGTCATCGGCGGAGCGCTGGTCGAGTCGGGCCGCTTCCCGTGGGGCGCCGGTCGCCACCCGCTCCTCTCCGAGCCGAGCCCGGGTTATCACGGCATCAACTTCGCCGAGACGTTCGGCGAATACGCGTACTTGATGCGCGCGCGCGCGGAAGTGCTGCGCGACGTCGGCGCGTCGATCTCGCCGATGAACGCGTGGCTGCTGGTGCAGGGCCTCGAGACGCTGGCAGTGCGGATGCCCCAGCACGTCGCCAACGCGCGCGCGGTGGCGACGTTCTTGCAAGCCCGCGACGAAGTCGCGTGGGTGTCGTATGCCGAGCTGCCCGACAGCCCCGAGCGCGCGCTGGCGGCGAAGTATCTCCCGCTCGGCGCCGGCGCGGTGATGACGTTCGGGCTGCGCGGCGGACGCGACGCCGGCCGCGCGTTCTTCGAGGCGCTCGAACTGTGGAGCCACCTCGCCAACGTCGGCGACGCGAAGAGCTTGGTCATTCATCCGGCGTCCACGACGCACCAGCAGCTGACCGACGAGGAGATGCGGGCGGCCGGCATCGGCCCCGACACCGTCCGCTTGTCGGTCGGCATCGAAGACGTCGACGATTTGCTGTGGGATCTCGAACGCGGGCTCGCCGCGGCGGCGAAGATCGCAACGGTGCAGGCGTGATCCTCGAGACGGCCGGCGAGCGACGCGCGCTGCTCGACCGCTCGCACACGGTCGCGATGGTCGGCGCGTCGCCCAAGCACGATCGCCCCTCGTACTTCGTCTTCTCCTATCTGCGGACCAAAGGCAAGCTCGACATCGCGCCGATCAATCCGACCACGCCGGCGATCGACGGCGTGCGTTCGTACCCCTCGCTGGCCGCGTACGCAGCCGAGAACGGCCCGCCCGACATCGTCGACGTCTTCCGTCGTCCGGAGGAAGCGCCGCAGGTCGTGCGCGAGGCGATCGCGGCCGGCGCGAAGGCGGTCTGGTTCCAATACGGCGTCGTCAACGACGAGGCGATCCGGCTCGCCGACGACGCGGGACTCGACGTCGTCGTCGACCGCTGCATCAAGGTCGAGTCGGCGCGCTTCGACGGCGGTCTGGCGATGGGCGGTCTGAACACCGGCGTGCTGACCGCCAAGCGCCGCATTCGCTGACGTGACCGACGCCGCCGCGCTCGACGCCCGCATCCTCGCGGCGATCGGCGCGTACGCGCTCGACGACGCCGCCTTCCTCGCGCTCGCCCGCGACCTCTTCGCCTTCCAGGTGCGCCACGATGCGCCGTACGCCGCCTACGCACGCAGCTTGCGCTACGATGCTGAGCGGCTTCCCGAGCGCGTCGAAGACATCCCGGCCGTGCCGTCGGCCGCATTCAAGGAAGCGCGGCTCGCCGCGTTCCCGCCCGAGCGGACGGTGCTCTGGTTCGAGACCAGCGGGACGACGCAAGGCCGCGGCGGCCGTCACGAGTTCGACACGCCGCGGCTCTACGACGCGGCGCTGCTGGCGTCGTTCGACCGCATGGTGATCGGCGATGGCCGGCGGCTACGGTATCTGCAGCTCGTCCCCGACCCGCGCGAGCGCCCGCACAGCTCGCTCGGCTACATGATGGACGTCGTCGCCCGGGAGCGCGGCGACGGCGCGACCGGATGGTATCTGCACGACGACGTCCTCGACGTCGAGCGCTTCGTGCACGACGCCCGTGCCGCCGTTGCCGAGCGAATTCCCGTGTGTGT
>JBEKAU010000349.1:0-6256 GCA_050015755.1 Vulcanimicrobiaceae bacterium
GGTGAGCGCAACATCACCAAGCTGCACGGCGTCGACCTGGGCAACTCGCCGGCCGATATGACGGCCGAGGTGGTCGCCGGCAAGACGATCATCATGACGACGACCAACGGGACGCGTGCGTTGCGCGCCGCCGCAAGCGCACCCGGGGCATCGGTGCGCACCGGCGCACTGCTCAACCGCGGCGCGGTGGCCGGCGCATTGGCACGCGAGGACGGTCCGATCGTCATCGTGTGTTCGGGTGAGAAAGGGGTGTTCGCGCTCGAGGATGCGATCGGTGCCGGTGCGCTGGTCGACGCGTTGCTGCGCGTGGTCGACGAACCCGATCTGCGCGACGGCGCGCGCGCTGCCGCACTCCTCTACCGCGGCGTCACCGATCGGCTCGTCGACGCGCTGGCCAGTGTCGACCATGCGATAGAGATGACGGCCAAGGGCGCGGTCGCCGATCTCGCGCGCTGCGCGGCGCTCGACACGCTCGACGTCGTTCCGAGGCTGCGCGAAGGTATCCTGATCGCAGCGTAGCGTCCGCGCATTCTCATCGGATTCTCTCCCCTCGCCGCAGGCGCGCGCGCCGTCGGCGAGGGAGTATCCAACACTGTGCTCCCGCTCGTGCTGGCGCTCGCCGTTTCGGCGCTCGCCCCGGCGTATTCCCCGGCTCGTGAGGCCCAACTCTCGACCGTCACCATCGGCGGGTTGACGGCGTCGGGGCGCAGCGGGTCAGCCGAATTCGGCGCCGGCGAGATCGTCGCGCGCCGGAGCGACGGCACGTTGCTCGTGCTGACCGCAAAGCACGTGATCGCCGATCTGAGCGCACCGCACGTGTACCTGCGCGGCGACGTGCCGACCGGCACGTGGGTGCAGCACTTCTTCTCCCCCGACGGCGGACATGAGGCGCAGGTCGTCGCGACCGCACGCGACGAGGATCTCGCGCTCGTCGCCTTCCGCCCCGCGCCCGGCGACCGCTATGCGATCGCGCGCTTCGGTGTCGCGCGTCCCGCCAGCGGCACGATCGTCGGCCACCCCTACGGCGCGGCCTGGACGACCTCGGCCTTTGCGCTCATCGACGCGCCGAGCGGCACGCTCATCGTGCGCTGCACGCACTGCGGCCCCGGCGATTCCGGCGGCGGCCTGTTCGACGGCGACGGCAACCTCGCCGGCATCGTCATCGAACGCCAGGACGTCGTCCAGCACGGTCACGACGTCGCCACCGGTGTCTTCAAAGCGATCGCGCTCGCGCCCGTTCAGCGTTTTGTCGCGAGCGTCGGCGTGCACGGTGGTGCGGCGACGCGCCTGCTCGCCGAACGTGCGCCGGCAGCGCGCGGCATTCCGAGCTACGCGGTCAACAGCAGCGTGTGGGCGCGGTTCAACGCCGCGCGCGGCAGCGCCGGGCCCTAACCCTCAGCGCGCCGGGGCGGCGTCTTCGAGCAGTCCCTCGCGGGCCAGGCTGGTCAGCAGCGACTGCACCTCGTCCCAGGCGAACGGCGCTCCTTGGGTCCAGCCCGCGGCGTCGCCGGCGATGAACTCGCGCTGCGCGAGCAGCCGCTGCACGAAGTGCATCGCAACGCCGGTCAGTTCCAATTCGTGGGACGTGCCGACGAGCAGACACAGCCTCGTACCGCCGTCGGCGAGCGTCGCGGCGTAGTCGCCGTCGGCGCGCACGCGCAGGCGCTGCTGCGGCTGCACCGGCGTCGTCACGCGCGTCGGCGGCGTTCCCACCGCTGCGGCGACCGTGCCACCCTGCACGAACGATTGCCACAACCGCACGACGGCTGCGCTATCGCCGCTGAGCGAGCGCAGCACCTCGGCCGCGCGCGCGAGTTGCGCCGAGATCGCAGCGACACCGTCGGCGTCGACGTCACCCATCGGATCGAGGGGCAACACCGGGGCGGGTCCGCGCCAGCCGTCTTCGGGCGTGAGCGCACCGTCGAGCAGCTTGCTGACCAGCTGCGTGTACGAGATCGGCGTGAACGAGAGGTTGAGCGCCAGCGAACCGCCGGAACCGCCGCACGCCTCGTGCCACACGCCGGCCGGCAAGATCAGCAGATCGCCCGGCTCCAGCAGCACCTCGGTGACATCGTTCTCATCGAACGGCGTGAGCCGTTCCCACGCTTGCGCGTGCACGGACGCATCGGCATACTGCGGCGTACCGTCGGCGCGGATGCTGCCGTTCCCGCGCGGCCACACCAACGCCGGGTGGTTCGAGTAGCGCCAGACCTTGCTGCCGGCGATCTGCAGCGTGCTCGCGATCCGCCCGTCGAAGTGCCAGTTGTAGCCCGAGCCCTCGGGGGAGAGATAGGCGTTGAACGAGACTTTGCCGGGGAACCCGAGTTGACGCTTGATCGCGGCGACGAACGGCGCCAGCGAGGGCACGCGGGTCTCGATCTGCGAGACGCACAGTGTCGCGCCGGCGTCGAACAGCGGCACCTACGCGGCGCGGCCGAGGTGCCCGCCTCGGTCTTCTGGTCGAAGCTCGCGCGCAGAAAGTCCGGCGGGACCGGTCCCGGCGCGAGCGCACGGCCGAACGCCTCGCGGTCGAAGAAGCCGGCGTACTTGCCCGGGAAGCCCTTCACGAACAGCGGCTTGCGCGCGAAGTACTCGCGCACGAACGTCTCCGGCGTGATCGGGGCGAGCCACGCGCGCAGCTCGTCGCCGGGCGCCGCGGAAACCAACGGATGGGGAGAAACGCTCGTCGTCATCGCGTTCTCGCCGCTTCGACGCGCCGGGGGCCGCGCCCCCGGGGCGGGCCTAGACGAGCAGCTTCGCGGGCGTGATCGGCAGTTCGCGGATGCGCATGCCGGTGGCGTGGTAGACCGCGTTGGCGACGGCCGCCGCGCTGCCGACGTTGCCGATCTCGCCGATCCCCTTGACTCCCAGCGGGTTAACCTGCGTGTCGACTTCGTCGACCAGGATGATCTCGACGGTCCCGATGTCGGCGTTGACGGGAACCAGGTAGTTCTCCAGCGTGGCGTTCATGATGCGGCCGCTGCGCAGATCTTCTTGCGAGCCCTCGTGCAGCGCCATCGAGATCCCCCAGACCGTGCCGCCCAGATACTGGCTGCGCGCGGTGCGCTCATTGACGATCCGCCCGGAGGCAAATGCGCCCACCGAGCGCGCCATGCGCACGGTGCCGAAATCCGGATCGACGTGGACTTCGACGAAGTGCGCACCGAACGCGTGCGCCGAGTACGGCTTGGGCGTCGCACGGTCGGCGACGGTCCGCGCGGTACCGGTCAGCGTACTCTGCCCGGAACGGGCGAGGATGGCCTCGTACGTCTCGCCACGGGTGGCATCGCCGCGCAGCGCGACGCGCGCGTCGGCGAAGGTGAGGTCGTCGTAGCTCGCGCCGTGCAGCGGACCCTCGCCGGCCGCCGCAAGCGCCGCGAGCTTGCGACGCAGGTCCTCGCCGGCCGCCGCCACCGCGTTGGCGACGCTGGCCGTGAGCTGTGAGCCGCCCGCGACCGGCGCCTCGGGAAGCTGCGTATCCCCCAAAACGAAGCGCGTGCGCGCGACCGGGACACCGGCTGCTTCGGCGGCGATCGCGGTGAAGGCCGTGTACGCCCCGTTGCCGATCTCGACACCGGCACTCGAGGCCACGACGCTCCCGTCGCTGTTCAGGGTGACGTCGGCAGCGGCGGTCGACCGGTTCGACGGATACGTTGCGGTCGCCATCCCCATCCCAACCAGCAGTCCGTCTTTGGTGCGCATCGAGCGCGGGACCGGATTGCGACGATCCCAGCCGAATTGCGCCGCGGCTTGCGTGTAGCACTGCCGCAGCGATTTCGAGGACCACGGTTTGCCGCTCTCGGGATCGCTCTCGGCGTAGTTGCGCAACCGCAGCGTGACCGGATCGACGCCGGTCGCATAGGCCAGTTCGTCCATCGCCGACTCGAGCGCAAACGAGCCGCTCGACTCGCCCGGCGCACGCATGTACGTCGGCGTGACGACGTCGTACCGCACGCCGCGGTGCGTGGTGATCTGGTTCGGCACCGCGTAGAGCATGCGCGTGATGACGGCGCAGTTCTCGATGAAGTCGTCGTAGCGCGAGACCTGCGTGCGCACGTCGTGGGCCATCGCGATCAGCGTCCCGTCGTGCTGCGCGCCGATGCGCACGCGCTGCTCGGTGTGCGGCCGGTTCCCGTATCCGCCGAACATCTCGGGCCGCGAGAGCACGACCTTCACCGGGCGGCGCACCACGCGGGCCGCCATCGCGGCCAGCAGGGCATGCGGGTTCGTGCCGCCCTTCGAACCGAACGCGCCGCCGACGAAGCGGGTGACGACGCGAATCGACGCGGGCGGAACGCCGAGCACTTTCGCCATGGAGTCACGGCGTGCGTCGGGGCCTTGGCTGGCGTCGTAGAGGGTCAGGTGCTCGCCGCTCCAGACCGCGACGCTGGCGTGCGGTTCCATCGGATTGTGAAACTCACGCGGCGTCACGTAGTGCTGGTCGATCTGAATCGGCGCGCTCGCGAACGTGCCGGCGAAGTCGCCGCGGTTGGAATCGGGCGGATTGCGGTTGGCCGTCTTGGGGGTGAACTCGACGGCCCCGCCGCCATTGATCGTCACCGTCGGCTGGCGGAGCTCGTAGGTGACGCGCACGCGCGCCGCAGCATCCGTCGCGCGCTCGAACGTGTCGGCGACGACGAGCGCGACCGGCTGCCGATCGTAGAGCACCTGGTCGTCCTGCAACAGCTTGAGCTTGCGATCCCCGGCATCTTCGTTGACGCGCGGCGCGTTGCGGTGGGTCAAGATCGTGAGCACGCCCGGAACCGCACGCGCCTCGGCCGTCTCGATCGCGACGATGCGCCCGAGCGTGATCGTGCTCGGCACGATGACGCCGTACACCGCGCCGGCGAGGGGTTCCTCATAGCTGTATCGCGCGGCGCCCGTCACCTTGGCAACACCGTCGACGCGCGGGATCCCGGGGCCGATCATGCCGCACCTCCGCCCACGAGGGCGAGTGCGCGCACCATGGCGTTGCGCGCGAGTTTGGTCTTGAAGGCGTTGAGCCGCTGCGGGCGGGCCGCCTCCAGTTCAGCGTCTGCCGCCGCTAGGTAGGTCGCGCGTGTCGCCGGCTTCCCGACCAGCGCCGCTTCCGCCGCATGGGCGCGCCACGGGCGCGCCGCGACGCCGCCGAGCGCGAGCCGCGCGGTGCGGATCGTGCCGTGCTGGACGTCGATGCCGGCCGCGACCGAGACCAGCGCGAACGCGAACGAGGTGCGGTCGCGAACCTTGAGATACGTCCCGTTCCGGGTGACCGCGCTCGGCGTGAAGGTGATCGCCTCGATCAGCTCGCCGGGACCGATCACGGTGTCGCGCGTCGGGTCTTCGCCCGGCAGACGGTGGAACTCGCCGAACGGGATCGTCCGTGGCCCGTGCGGACCGAGCAGATGAATCGTCGCATCGGTGGTCAGCATCGCCACGGCGAAGTCCGAGGGGTGCACGCAGATGCAGCGCGAGCTGGCGCCGAAGATCGCCATCTGCCGGTCGTCGCCGCCGATCGCCGAGCAGCCTTCACCGTTGCGGCGCTTGTTGCAAACCTGCGAGACGTCGCGGAAGTAGACGCAGCGCGTGCGCTGCATGACGTTGCCGCCGATCGTGGCCATGTTGCGGACCTGCGGCGAGGCGCTCAGCGCGAGCGCGCGGGCGACGGCCGGGGCGACCGTACGCATCATGGCATCGTCGGCGACCTGATTCATCTTCGCGAGCGCGCCGATCCGCACGACACCGCCGGGGAGTGTCTCGACCGGCGTGAGCGGCAGCGCGCCGATGTCGATCACCGTCGTGGGCGTCGCGACGCCGATCTTCATCAGATCGACCAAGGTCGTCCCGCCGGCGAGAAACGCGCCGTGCGGCGTCGCCGCCAAGCGCCGCTGCGCCTCGCTGGAATCGCTCTCGCGCACGTAGTCGAACGGACGCATCAGGCCGCGCCTCCGGCGGCGCGCACGGCCGCGACGATGTGGGGATAGGCGCCGCAGCGGCAGATGTTGCCGCTCATCTGCTCGCGCACGCTGTCCTCGTCGAGCGGCCGTTTCTCGTTCAGCAAACCGACCGCCGAACAGATCTGGCCGGGCGTACAATAGCCGCACTGGAACGCGTCGGCGTCGATGAACGCCTGCTGCATCGGGTGCAGCGTGCCGTTGTGCGCGAGCCCCTCGATCGTCGTAACGTGCTTGCCTTCACACGCGATCGCGAGCGTGAGGCAGCTGTTGACGCGCCGGCCGTCGACGAGCACGGTGCACGCCCCGCACTGTCCCTGGTC
>JBEKAU010000350.1:0-3882 GCA_050015755.1 Vulcanimicrobiaceae bacterium
TCCCTGCGCGTCGAGAACCTGATTGACGACCGCGTCGGCGGCGGCGTTGTCCTTACGCCGCACGTGCGCGACGTCGACCCGCGCGAACCGGCGCAGCAGGCCCTTCGCCTCGGCGTGCAATGGGATCAACCCGGGGTGCTTGACGCGATAGACGCCCGAGAGCTGCTTGACGACCAGCTCGCTGTCCATCCGGACCGTGATGTCGTCGACACCGCGCGCGAGGGCCGCCTTGAGGCCCGCCAGCAGGGCCGTCCATTCGGCGACATTGTTGGTCGCCACGCCGAGAAAGACGCCGATCTCTTCGAGCACGTCGCCGCCCTCGTCGTAGAGCACAGCGCCGGACGCCGCCGGTCCCGGATTGCCGCGCGAGCCGCCGTCCGCATACAAGGTCGCTTTCACCACCGGTTCCTTTCGCGGCACCGCCGCACGGCAGAGGCCTCGCGGTCGCCCGCGAGGCCTCTCGTGATGGTCGGGCAGACAGGATTTGAACCTGCGACCCCCAGTCCCCCAGACTGATGCGCTACCAAGCTGCGCTACTGCCCGGTTCCCGCGCCACTCCCGATGCGCGAAGAGACCGTTTTTACTTCTTCTTGCTGCTGGCCTTCTTGGCGGCCCGCTTGGCGCCACCGACGGCATCCTTGAGCCCCTTGCCGGGCGAGAACGCGGGCACGCGTCGCGCGGCGATCTTGATCGTCGCGCCGGTCTGCGGATTGCGGCCCACGCGCGCTTTGCGGTCGCGCACCACAAAGCTGCCGAACGGAATCAGTTGCACCTTGTCGCCCTGCTTGAGGGCGCCGGTGATCTCGTCCAGGATCAGATCGACGATCTCACCGGCCTGCCGTTTGGAGAGCTCGTGCTCGTTCGCCAGGGAGTCGACGATATCGGCTTTGGTCACGTCAGTCTGTACCTCGAGAGAACGTCGTACCGAACGGTTACCAAACATTGCGCGGTCACCGTTCGCTCGGCGGAAAGGATACGCGTGCACGCATCCGGCTCCCTCCGGCCCTGGGTTATCCAGAGAAGCATGGATCGTCTCCTTTCCGCATCCGCCGCGCGCGGGACGGTTTCCCTCGTGTCCGGCGTCACCACCGCGCTCGTGCGCGAAGCACGCGAACGCCACGATTTGGCCCCGACCGCCAGCGCGGCAGTCGGGCGGCTGGTCACGGCGGCGGCGCTGCTGGGCGCCTCGGTCCAGGGGCGCGAGCGGATCTCGCTGCGTGTCGTCGGCGACGGGCCGATCGGCTCGCTGACGGCCGACGCCTGGCGCGCCGGCCCGCAGGCGATCGCGGCCCGCGCCTACGCGCGCAACGGCTATGCCGACCTGCCGCTCAACGCGCGCGGCAAATTCGATGTCGCCGGGGTGGTGGGCAGCGGCAACCTGCAGGTGACCAAGTCGTTCGAGATCGGCCAACCGTACAACGGGATCGTGCCGCTGGCGAGCGGCGAGATCGGCGACGACGTCGCCGCGTACCTGGCGAACTCCGAGCAGATCCCGAGCGTCGTCGCGGTCGGCGTGCTCGCCGATCCGGCCGGGATTCGCGCGGCCGGCGGCGTGATCGCGCAGATCCTCCCCGGCGCCGACGAGTCGACGATCCTCGCGCTCGAGCGCGCGGCGGCGGCGATGCCGCCGGTCACGACCCAGATCGTCGAAGGCGCCGACCCCGAAGCGCTGATCCGCGCGGTCGCCGGCGACCTGGACCTCAAGCTCTACGAGAGCCAGAGCGTCGCGTACGACTGCCGCTGCACGCGCGAGAAGGTCGAGACGGCGCTTTTGGGGCTGGGAAAGGACGAACTCGCGAAACTCGCCCGCGAGCAACAGGCCACCGAGGCGACCTGCGAATTCTGCGGCGAGACCTACGTGCTCAGCCGCCAGGACGTCGAGGCCTTAGCCCAACGCCTCAGCAGCGGCTAGTGACCCAGGCCGCGGCCTTTATCGGCGCGGAACTCGGTCGCCGTCTCGGCGGCGGCTTCGGGACCGGCGGTCTGCGCGCCGCCGATGCGCGGGCGGAACTCCTCGATGATCCGGCCGTGGCCCAGGTTCGTGTACCACCAGCCGCACTCGCAGCGCACCGGCGCGCCGTGGTCGACCGGGTAGGGATAGACGCGATCGCAGCGCGGGCAGGTGAAGGTCGGGCCGTCCGGCGTCTCGCTGGGCGTGTAGGTGATGGCCGGGGCCGGGCCTGCGGGATGGTGCGCCATGCTGGTTCCTCTACTCTTCGGGGAGAACGCGGACGAATTTGCGGGAGCCGACTTGGAGGACGGCCGGTGCCTCGGCGGTCCAGCGCGCGGCCGGATCGCTGACGACCACGCCGTCGATCCGTACGCCGCCCTCGGCGATCAGCCGCTGTGCCGCGCGCTTGGAGTCGGCGAAGGCCGCGGCGAGGAGCAGGTCGGTGACCTTCTCCCGACCGTCGCGCCGCAGTTCGGGCATCTCGGCCGGAATCTCCCCGCGTTGGATCGTCCGCTCGAACCACTCGCGCGCCGCCTGGGCGGCATCGCCACCATGATACAGCGTGACGATGTCTTCGGCGATACGCTTTTTCTCGTCCATCGGGGCGGCGGTCCCGGCCGCGAGGCCGATCCGCAACGCCTCGACCCGCTCGGCCGGCCACCACGCGGCCAGGCGCGCCCAGCGCGGCAAGAGGGCGTCCGGAATGCGCATCGTCTTCCCGAACATGTCGTTCGCCGCATCGGTCAGTCCGATGTGATTGCCGAGCGACTTGGACATCTTCTTCTCGCCGTCGATCCCTTCGAGCAGCGGGACGGTGATGCAGATCTCCGGATCCTGGCCGGCGTGGACCTGGTATGGCCGGCTGATCAGCAAGTTGAAGAGCTGATCGCTGCCGCCGAGTTCGACGTCGACGTGCATCGCGACCGAGTCGTATGCAACCGCGACCGGATAGACGAACTCGTGCAACGCGATCGGCACGCCGCTCTCGTAGCGGAGTTTGAAGTCGTTGCGCTCGAGCATCTGCGCGACGGTGGTGAGCGCAAGCAGCTTGTGGATCTCGGTGAAGGTGAGCTTCGAGAGCCACTCGCTGTTGTAGCGCAACGTCACGCGGCTCATGTCGAGCACCTTGCCGGCTTGCGCGGCGTAGGTGCGCATGTTGGCGTCGATCTGCTCGTCGCTCAGCGGCGGCCGCAGCGCGTTCCGACCACTCGGATCGCCGATGCGTGCGGTGAAATCGCCGATCAGCAAGATGACGTCGTGGCCGTCCTCGACGAAGCGCTGCAAGAGCCGCAGCACAACCGCGTGGCCGAGGTGCAAATCGGGCGAGGTTGGATCCAAGCCGAGGTAGACGCGCAGCGGTTTGCCGCGCGCGATGCGCTCGGTGAGCTCGTCGAGCGTCTCGACGTGATCGCAGCCGTCGGTCAGCCATTCCGCGCGTTGGCGCGGCGTTTTCGTCGTCATTTCGTAGTCATCAGGACGGCGCGCGCAATTCGAAGATCGTCACCCCACCGCCTCCCTCGTCGGCGTTTCCGTACCGCACGTGCTGCACGAAGGGGTGCGCGCGCAGGTACTCCTGCAGACCTTTTCCGAGCAAACCCGTCCCCTTGCCGTGGATCAGCCGCAGCGGCGAACTGCCGACCATGATCGCATCGTCGATCCACCGATCGACCAGCGGCTCGGCCTCGACGAATCGCTTCCCGCGGACGTCGAGCTGCGTCTGGGCGCCGGTGGCGGCGGCGAGCGTCGCCGCCCCGCCCTCGCTCCGCCGCTCGCGGGCCAGCGTCGGGCCACCGCGCCGGCGCAAGTCCCCCTTGGGGACGGTCATGCGCATCGCGCCGATCTGGACCAGCGCGCTCTCGCCCAGATCCTCGAGCACGGTTCCGTCCTGGTCCCATGAGGTGACGTGGACCCGATCGCCGACCGCGACCGGG
>JBEKAU010000351.1:0-3882 GCA_050015755.1 Vulcanimicrobiaceae bacterium
GCGAGCGTCGCGCTCTGCAGGCCGAGCGTCTCGTTCAGGATCGTGCTCTGCACCGGGACGTTCGCGAACAGGACGACATACGGCGTTTGGCCGCTGTAGTCGTAGTAGGTCTCGAGATCGTCGTGCAGGACGGCGCAGACGACACCGTAGGGACTGGCGAGGTAACTGGTCTGCGTCGTCGTCTCGAGCTCGCCGAAGACGACATCGAGGCGCACGCGCGTCTCGACGATCGCGTCGGTGCCGGCCGACGCATATTGCGACGCGGCGCCGCACCCGCTCGGCATGCTGGTCGGACCCTGATCGACGAAGGTGTCGCTGGCGAGCACCGGCGGCGTCGACGGGTACCAGACCGGCACGTCGAAGATCTGCGTCTGCGGAAAGCTGGCGCCGACGATCGTCGACTCGATCGGGATCTGGCCCGCGCTCGGGACGTCGATCGTGATCGCCGACTCGTTCGCGGTGCTCGTCAGGCCGAGCGCGTTCGTGCTGTAGACGGCGCTGCCGTCGGAGTTCGCCTGCACCTGGCCCGAGCCGCCGCCCGGATAGCTGTAGCTTGCGTCGTACGAGCCGTCGCTGTTATAGGTTTGCGTGAACGTCTCGCCGCCGGGGTCGTTCTCGGTGTAGGTTCGCGCGGCGGTCGGCGCCCATTGCGCGTTGGTGACTTCCGGCAACTCGTCGTAGACGCCGTTGCCGGTGCCCTCGACGGTCTGATCGGAGAGGCCGTTCGAGGTGCTGTCGGTGTTGCCGACCAGCGTCACGTCGACGCCGTTCGTGCGCGTCGCGTCGGCGAGGTAATTGACGTAGTTCGTCGAGGTTTGCGTGACGGTGGTGGTGGCGCCGGCATCGGTCTCCTTCGTCGTGAAGGTGACCAGGCCGGTCGCGCCCGAGAAGCTCGCGCCGGTCCCGACGGCGACCGACTGCGAGACCGTGGTGGTGTTGGTCGTGACGAAGGGCGTGGGGGTCGGCGCCGGCGTGGAGCTGTCCGTCGGGGCCGGAGCCGGGGTCGCGTAGCGCGTGAACGACTGCGTCAGCGTTCCGGCGTAGGTGAACGCGTCGCCGCTCGCGGCGGGACGCGGGTTGGGGACCGGCGTCGCCGTCGGGGACGCCGTCGGTGCGGCTGCCGGGGCTACGGAGCCACCGGACCCGCCGCCGCCGCTGCACGCCGCGAGTACGGTCGTGCCGAGGAATAGAAGAAGCTGCCGTACGTTGGGACGTGCGTGCACCAGAAACGCCTCCGCAGATCGGATCGGGATAGTCCGGTGCGGATGCGTCCGGGGTGGGTGCTGCTACTGCCCTCTACAGTGCCAGAAGAGTGCCAAGTGCGCGCATGCGGCGGCGCGTCGGTGCACGGCCGGCGTGCTGCGCCAGTTCGGTCAGCTCGCGGAAGGCACGCCGCGCATGGACGGGGCGGCTCAGCGCGAGCCAACTCTCGACCTCGACGATGCGGGCGTCGCACGCCAGCGGCAGCAGCCCGTGCGTCTCCAGCCGGTCGCGCGCGGCCCGGGCGCGCTCGACTGCCGTGGGTGCATCGGCGGCGTGCAGCGCCCACCGCGCCTCGGAGAGCTCGAGCAGCGGTGCGGCGCGGGGCGAGACGCGGCCGCCGCGCAGCGCGTCGAAGTGCCGCCGAGCGACGTCCGCGTGGCCCGCGTTCAGCAGGACCGGCAGCGCGTCGGCCAGGTGCACGGCGGCGTTCTCGGGGTCGGCGAACTGGGCCCCGATCTCCAGGCCCACGGCGATGTGCCGGGCGGCCTCGGCGTCGCCGGCCTCGGCGAGCGCGAGCCCGACCTCGACCGAGGCGCTCCCCGCCTGGCGCAGCTGGTGCATGCGCTGGGCGACGACCAGGGCCTCGCGCGACTCGGCGAGCGCGCGCGGAACGTCACCCTCCTGTTGCAGTGCCAAGCGCCCCGCCAGGCGCAACCGGGTCGCGCGCCCACGTTCGAGCTCGTGACCGTCGCCGCGGGTCGAGAGCGATTCGGCCCGCCGCAGCAGCGCGCGCGCTCTGCCCCACGCGCCGCGCGAACTCTCGATCGAGGCGACGTAGCCGATGAGGATTTCGAGCGTCGTCGCCTCGCGTCCGTGCAGCGTCCGTTCGTCGGGCATCATCATGGCGTCGACGCGATCGAAGAGTGCCATAGCCGCGTCGTAGTCGGCGCGGACCACGTGCAGCGCGATCTCGACGGTCGCGATCCAGAGCGTCGCGAAGCGAGTGCGGTCGGGCGCGCGCTCGAGCAGCGCCTTGGCCTGGTCCAGATGATCGGTGGCCGCCTCGAAGTTTCCCAAGAAGCGTTCGGCTTCGGAGATGACGCCGTGCAGGATCGCACGCCGATCGGGCGACGGGAGATGGCCGAGAAAGCTGAGCCCTTCGCGCCGCACGGCCTCGTGCTGGCCGCACTCGCGCAGCATGTTGATGAACGCTTCCCGCGTTTCGCGCGAGTCGGAGAGCAGCGAAACCGCCGCGTGCGGCCGCTCGAGTTCGCGTTCGATCGCCGCGCCGAGGCGCCGCAGCGCGAGGTCACGCTGGCGGTAGAATTGCCGCCGGGAGAGCGGCAGGCTGGCGACGACGTTCTTGTGCGGCTCGCGGTGCACGTCGCAGCGCAGCAGCAAGGTGTGGTCGTCGCTGCCGTCGCCGGCCTCGGTAAGCTGGAGCGCATCGAGCGCGCGCAGCACGATCGTGCGGAGCTGCTCGTGCGGGAGCGACACCCGTGCGAAGAGCACGTTGTCTTGCAAGGAACGTTCATTGTCGAGGTCACGCAACGCATCGCGTGCCGCGCGTGCCCGTTCTCGGTCGTAGGTCATCGATCCGAGGGACCCCCGTGGACGCCACCCGCCTGAGCTGGGGATTCCGCGCCGCGGGTGTGGTACCTGGATGAGCTATAGGCCCAGTGTGACGCCGTTGGCTCAGGTCGCCGGGCGGGTCCGGAGCGCCCCGGTCGCCGAGAGCGCGCCGATCAGGACGATCCCAGCCAGGTAGAAGAGCGCAACGTCGTCGGCCGGCCACGCGACCCCGATCCCCTCGCCGGTCCAGAAGATCCCGAACGCCGTGAGCATGACCCCGACGAGGTACTTGAGCGTGTTCTCCGGGACGCGTTCGAGCGGACCGCGCACGGCGACGCCGACGCCGGCGACGACGAGGACGGCGAGCAATGCGCCGCCGGCCGCGGCGGTGAGCGTTTGTGTCGTCCCACTGCCGAGCGCGAGCACGATCGCCACCACCTCGATCCCCTCGGTCAGCACGCCGCTGAACGCGGTCGCGAAGGCCGCGGCGTCGTCGCCGGCTGCGACCTTGGCCCGGCCGCGCTCGAATGCCGCGTGCTCGTCGCGCAACGCCTTCCGTCCGGCGGCGCGCAAGACGGCCTTGCGCAACCACTGCGAGCCCAGGTAGAGCGCGATCAGCCCGACGACGAGCCGCACCGGACGCAGTTCGGCCAGCGCCGGAAGCCGCGGCCCGGCGAGCGCGACGACCGCTGCCAGCACGACGAGCGCACAGAGCGCGGCCAGCAGTGCTCGTGCCCAGCCGCGGGTGACACCGACCGCCACGACGACCGTCAGCGCTTCGATCGCCTCGACGGCGCATGCCAGGAAGGCGGTCAGGCCGAGGGCGAGGGTGTGCGCGCTCACGCGGTCCTCCGAGCGACCAGAGCGATGCGCGGAGCCAAACCGGCGACGAGCGCGAGCGTGATGAGGAAGAAGGTCGGGTGCACGAACGGCAGTTCGCCGTGCGGGATGGCGCGGCAGCCGACGTCCGTACACGCCATCGCCATCGCGAACACGCCGTAGGCGACCTGGAGGTTCCCGTGCGGATCGATCGCGCGGCCGAACAACGAGCGCCGGTGCGCCGGCAGCGACCACCACAGGATCGGCACCGCGAGTGCCAGGCACACC
>JBEKAU010000352.1:0-3881 GCA_050015755.1 Vulcanimicrobiaceae bacterium
GCCGACGCTGGTGCGGGTGCTGCTCGAGCGCTACGAGGTCGCCTCGTCGTGCTTGGAGATCGAGATCACCGAGTCGTCGATCATGCGCGACGTCGCCGCCGCCGTGCGACTCTTGCGGCGACTGCGTGAATTGGGCGTGCGCGTCTCGATCGACGATTTCGGCACCGGCTACACCTCGCTCGCGTTCCTCAAGCGGTTTCCCGTCGATCAACTGAAGATCGATCGTTCGTTCGTGGTCGACGTGACCGACGGCGCGTTCGACGGTGCGATCATTCGCGCCGTCACGACGCTCGCGCGCGCGCTCGGCGTGCAGACCGTCGCCGAAGGTGTCGAGCTGCCGGAACAGATGGAACGGCTGCGCGCGCTCGACTGCGACCTCGTCCAGGGCTATCTGTTCAGCGAGCCGGTTCCGGCGGCGGCGTGCACGACGCTGCTCGCCGCAGGGATCCGACGCGGTGACTAACGACGAGCGCCGCTCGTCACCGCTCAGCCGGGCTGATAGGCGACGGCCACCGGGATCATTCCGTCACTCGCTCCGGATTGTGCCAGCCAACGGCGGCGCAGCGGTTTGAGCACCGTGAGCGCGAGCAGGGCGGTGAGCAGATCGAGCGCGATCACGGCGACGAAGACGGGGATCCACGAGTGGGTTACTTCGTGGAGCTGCGCCGCGACGGGGCCTCCGAGCACCGAGCCGACCCCTTGCGCGACGTACAGCAACCCGTAGTTCGTCGTTGCGTGACGCGTCCCGTACGTGTCGGTCAAGGTCGAGGGGAAAAGTGAGAAGATCTCGCCCCAGCCGAAGAACACGACGCCCGAAAGCAGCACGAAGGCGACCGGATCGTGGCGGGTGAGGAGCCAGAGCGTCATCGCCACGCCCTCGAGCGCGAACGCGACGACCATCGTGTTCTCGCGGCCGATGCGATCGGAGACCCAACCGAAGAACGGCCGCGTGAGCCCGTTGGTGAAGCGGTCGATCGTCAGCGCCAGCGGCAACGCGGCGACGCCGAACACCAGCAGGTCCGCCAGCCCGAAATCGTGCGTGAACGCGCCCATCTCCGAGATCACCATCAAACCCGAGGTCGACATCATCGTCATCATGACGAACAGCAGCCAGAAGAGCGGCGTGCGCAGCATCTCGAGCGGCGCGTAATCGCGCGGCGTTTCGGGGACCGCCGCCGCGGCTGCCCGCGCGTAGCGCGCCACGTCGGTCTCGCTGGGCTGCACGAGCCCAAGCGCCGCGATCGCGCCGACCAAACCCAGCCCGATGCCGAATTCCAGCAATACCTGGTGGTAACCGGCCGTCTTGAGCAGCGCGGCGATCGGGATGGTCGTCAGGATCGCCCCGACGCCGTAACCGCCCGCCGCCACGCCGGTTGCCAAGCCGCGCCGGTCGGGAAACCAGCGCGCGACGTGCCCGACCGTGCCGACGTACACGATGCCGGTGCCGATCCCGCCGAGCACCCCGTACGTCAGCACCAGTTCGGCCAGCGAGGTCGCGCCGGCGCTGAGCACCCAGCTCAAGCCCGTCAGCAGCGCCCCCGTCGCGAGCAAGGGGCGGACGCCGAAGCGCTCGACCAGCGCGCCTTGGAACGGCGAGAGAAACGTCTGTACGATCACCAGCAGCGAGAAGGTGATCTGCAGCGCCGGGAGCGTGACACCGAACGCTGCCGTCATCGGCTTGGTGAAAAGGGCCCAGACGTATTGCGGGCTCGAGATGGCCATCATGCAGAGCAGCCCAAGTGCGAGCTGGACCCAGCGGTTCTTCATCGTCCCATTGTCGCAATCGCGGGGCACGTGCGCACCCGGCAGACCGCGCGTCGGCGACGCGCGATCTGGGACATCTGTCCGTCGGCGGCGTTGGGGCTAGAAGCCGGTCTGCCGGCTCAGTTGGAGATAGACCGTTCGCGGTTGGACGTACTCGAGGTCCGTCGGCCCGATGCCGCCCCCGAGCGCCGCGTAGGTGTAACCGCCGTAGTAGATCCCGCCCACCTGATAGTCGTTCAGGTTGAACAGGTTCCGCGCACCGATGGTGATGTCGAACGCGCGGGTCGGCAGTTTGATCGCCGTGTCGAACTCGGTGAAGCCGGGCTGACCGAAGGCGTTGTTCGCGCCGTATGTCGTGCTGCTGAACCGAACCGAATCGCCGCTGCGGAACGTGTAGAACAGGTCACCGCGCATCTTGCTGTACGGGAACCCCGGTAACTGCACGCCGTCGGCAGGCAGTTCGAAGAACAGGTTCTGCTTCGAGGGGACCGGGATCTGGTTGTAGGAATAGTCGCGCAGCAGATCGACTGCCGCGTGATAGCCGAACCCGACGCGCGGTTGGTGGATCACGGACAGTTCGACGCCCGCTTGGCGACCGTCGCCCTGCGAGGTGTTGATCGTTTCGCTCGAGTAGTTTTGGCCCCCGAACGTTCCCGAGATCGGCTCGACGATCGTCGCGTAGCGATTGTAGATCGTTGAGTCGTAGAGGTCGAGGGAGACCAGGCTGTCGCGGCCGTACTTGTAGTCGCCGCCCAGGTCCCAACCGGTCGAGGTTTCGGCGTTACTGGTGGTCGCGGGGACGAGAAGCGACTTGCCGGAGACGATCTCCTCGGCGTTGACCGCGCCGTAATACGGGGCGACGTAGGTGCTGCCCCACGATGCGCGCACACTGGCGTTGGAGTTGGGTTTGTACGTGAGGCCGAGCCGCGGGTCGAAGCGCGAGCCGACGTAGCTGGTGTTGGAGAAGTATCCACCGGCGTCGAGTTGGAGCGTGGGCAAGAGCGGGAAGTTGCCGCGCAGGCTCTCCGAGGTGCTGGTAACAGTGAAGTATTTGGTCGTACCGGGCTCGAGCGTATAGTAGTCGCTGGCGGTCGAGTCGTACGGATAGTAGCCGACCGCGTAGAGCTCCTCGAAGATCGACTGGTCGGAGTGGCGGTCGAACCCGGCCGTAATCGTGCTGACGCCGATCGGGATCGTGTACTGCGCGTCGAAACCGTGCAGGATGTCGATCGTCGGCTCGACGTACGGCTCGCCGGGATAGCCGTTGTCGACGTAGCCGCCGGCACTCGGGGGGAGTGCCGGTGCCGTCACCGCCCACTGGCAGGCCGGCGTGTAGCACGGTGAGAGCGCGAACGGCGCCGGGTCCTGCGTGACCGTGCGCGAGACGCTCCCCGCGTAGTACCGCGCGAGGAACGAGCCCGGCCCGATCACGGTGCGGAATTCTCCCGTGTAGATCGGCTCGTTATCGAACTCGTATGTGTTGGGATAGCCGGCGTAGTAGTTGATCAACTGCTTGGAGCCGACGTAGCCGAGATACGGGTTCGCGGTGTAGTTGTAGTACGCCGGATCGCCGCCGGCCGGGCACGTGCCGCTGGCCGGTGTGCCGGTGTAGATGCAGGGCACGATGGTCGCGTTGATGCTGCCCTCGTTGTTACCGGTCTCGTCGAGCCACGTCTGCGTCGAATAGCTGCTGAACTGGACCGACGTCACCGGCGAGAAGTTGTACGAGAGCTTAATCAGCTGCGAGTCGCTGTTGAAATCCGAGGTAGCCGGATACCGGAAGTTCAGGACGCCGACGTACGAGGCGCCGGGGCCGAAGGAGCTCGCCGGAGCAGGATAGACGGGAACGCCCTGTGGCGCGAACGAGTTGTCGCCGCCCCACAGGTCTTGGGGCGTCAGGAAGCCCGGCGAGGTTTCCCGCGAGGCGCCGACGAGAAAGCCGACCTTTCCGATCGTGTCCGAGAAGCGCAATGCGTACGTGAACTCGTTGAACGAGTCGTATTCGGTCTCGAAGGCGGCCGTGGGCTTGGACGTGATCGAGGCGGTACGAAAGTTCACCGTGCCGCCGACCGCGTCTTCCACCGTGTTCGGCATGCTGCCGGGGCCTTCGCTCACCT
>JBEKAU010000353.1:0-3878 GCA_050015755.1 Vulcanimicrobiaceae bacterium
CCCTCGCGGAGCTCGCGTCGCTCGTCCTACGGTGAAGGCGTCGGTTTGTCGTCGCCGTGTTCCCGCTCCACCATCGCCTTTTCCAAGGCTTGCTGCTGAGCGCTGAGCAGCGCATGAATCTGCTGGTGTGTCTGATCGCTGATCGCGTGAATCTGCGGACCGAGCTCCTGCCGCGAAGCGGTCGGGTTTTGGTCGAAGAGCGCCTGAATCTTACTCTGGTGCTGCACGAGCAGACCCCGAACGCGCTGCTGCTGCGCAGGCGTCAGTTCGAGATCTCTCGTGAGATGAGCAAGTTCGTCCTCGAGCGAGTCGGCCGTATGGATATGCCCGAGCTGCTCACGCGCGGGTATGTCGGGCGGTGCGCTCTCCTGGGCCGCGACCGCACCGGCAACCGCGACGATCAGCAGCAGCAGTCCGGCGAGAACCAGAACGATATTTCGCATCGGCGACTACGACGTGCGATCGACGACCCAGGAGCGCGTCGACGGCGGATTCTCCGCGGATGTCTGGTCGCCGGCGGCCTGACTCTTCTCGATGATCGAGCCGGTCCGCAACTGGCCGTCGGGACCAAAGTGTGCGTCTATCAGGACCGTCGTCGTCACCTTGATGCTCGGCGGCCGGGAGTTCGCGCCGAGCAATCCGCCGCCGCCGCTCCCCATACCGCCGCCACCGCCGCCCATGCGGCCGCCGCCACCACCCATGCCGCGTCCGCCACCCCCTCCACCTCCGCCGCTGCGGGGAGAGGCCTGCGCCGGGAGCTTCACGGTGCGATCGACCGACCCCGTCGCGTCGACGGTTGCCCCGCTCGCGTCGTCGCTGCGCTCCGCAACGACCGGGATGTTCAGCGCCTGGGGTGCGCTCGTGCTTTGCGGGCTCGCCACCGGCTGCACGGGCGGCGCGGATGGCTGCACGACGAGGGTCGTCTTCCAGCTCGTTGCGCCCCCCGGTGCGGTAGCGACGAAGGCGTTGAGCCGGTTGAGCGCGCCGATGAGCGCGGCGATGCGCTGCCCGGCGGGATCGTCGGTGCTGAGATTGTCGACCGTCAAGCTGCCATCGGCGGCCCGTGTCGCGACGTAGGGCGTCGATGGCCCGGCATCGTCGCTCGTCAGCGTCACCACGACCTTTCGTCCCAACTTCCAGCGCAGCGCCAGCGTTTGCACGCTCGGGCCGCTCACGCCCACGGTCGTGAGCCGGTAGGTTACGGCGCTGCCGACGCGGTCGGGTCCGATGAGGAGCGGCGCCGGGACCTGAGCGGACGTCTTCGCGGCGATCGCGCAGAGCAGGGCGACGAAACCAGCCGCGCTGACGGAAAGGCGTCGCGTTCGAAAGAGGTTCGGCATCACGTCCTCCGACGGTAGGTGCCGAAGCTGCGATGGACTCGGGAACGACAATGCCGTATTCACAGGATTTGCCCCTCGGATCCGCCTGGGGTGACCCGAGACAGCCGGTCGAGGTGAAGTTCTTCGGTGTCGAGCATGGCCTCCGCGCGCCGCATGACCACGTTGTCGATGAGCCCGCGTTGATGCACGTCGGTGAGTGATGCCCGCTCGGCTTCGACCAGTTCGCGAGCGACGTCGTCGATTTTTCGGCCGCGCGCCGTCACAGGCGCCTCTCATCGACGTCTGGTGGTGTTGACGAACCCACAGGACATCCACCACGAGGGAGATGCATGTACGGGAAGTCCATCCTCAACCAGCGCGGTGACCTCCTCAAGCAATGCCGCGCGCGGGTTCGCCCGGAGAGTGCGTCGCTCGGGCCGTACCAGCGTTTGCCGGTTCGGGTGGGAAAGAGTCCGACCCAAGAAGAGGTCGCCGAAGCGGTCGGCGTGAGCCGCCAATGGTATGCGACGATGGAGAGCGCGCGAGGGGTGCGAACCTCCGCACGCACGCTCGGGCGGGTCGCGGATGCGCTCTCGATGAGCCCCGCGGAGCGGGCGGACTTGTTTCGGCTCGCCGTTCCGGAGCTCGCGCCGTTCGCGCCGGCGCCGCGTTCGATCGCGACGCTCGACGCTTTCGCATCGCTGCGCCGCCTGACGCGGACGTTGTGGGCGGCGACCACCGAAGCCGAGGCGCTGACGATCGTTCGTGAGTACGCGATGTTCCAGCTCGGGCTGGATTCGGCGGTGAGTTGCGTGCGGGTCGGCGAGGGCGGCTGGACGTTTGCCGGCACCGGTCGCGCCTATGGCGAGCAGCGCATGCGGCGCTACCAAGAGCTCAACGGCGAGCGCTGGGGACCGGCCGCGCTGGACGACCTGTACTGCTATACGCTCATGGTCTATCCCGGCGAAGTGATGACCCGTACCGAACGCGATGCCCGTTTCCCCGACCTCGCGGCCCGGGAACGCGCGACGCTCGAGGCGGTCGACTTAGCCGACGTCTCGGCCGTGATGGCGGCGGTCCGTTCCCACCACGGGTTCGTTGCCCGCTTGTTGGCGGTCCACTACCGGCAGCACATCTTCTCGGCGACCGAACGCGCGCAGCTCAGCACCTTGGCGGACATCGCGTCCCTCGCGCTTTCGGGCCGGGGATGAACCCGACCCGTCACGGAGGACTCGCGAGACGATCCAGCAACGCGTGCAGCACGCTCACGAACGCCGTGGCACTTCCTTCCACGAAGGTCGGCTCGCTCAGTGCGGGCGGCGGCGTCGAGGGTCCGGGCCATGCGTGGTTGTTCTCGATCGCGTGTGAGAGCTGGTCGATCGCCGCGATCGCCCGGTCGACGGCTGCCGCGGTCGCCGGCTCGCGCGACGCGCAGACGGCATTGTGGGCGTAGTACGCGCAGAGTTCGATGGTGCGAAGCCATCGTCGCGCGAACAGCGAGGCGCCTGCGAACGTCGGTCCGGAATGGAGCGGCCGAATACGATCGCGCAAGCGACGCACCGCCGCATCGACGCGCCGGCTCGCGGCCTGCGCTTCGTCGCGTCGGCCGCTCGCGATCGTCCCGATGCCCGCGCGGAGGGCGTGCAGCGCGGCGAGGGCGTCGGCGCGGAAGACGGCCCGCGTCGAGGTCGGCAAGATCACGAAGGCGGCCAGACCGCCGCAGACGACGCCCGTCATGACTTCGAGCAGCCGCGTGACCAAGACCGCCTCCGTGAAGCGGCCCAACAGCTCGTAGATCATCACCAGACAGAGCGTCACGAAGAACCACGCGACACCCAAGCCGATGCGCAGGAAATAGGCCGCGCACAGGAGGCCGACAACGAGCAGCACGCTCTCGCCGGCGATGTCGTGCTGCACCAACAGCCCGACGCAGGTGCCGGCGACGACGCCGACCACCGTACCCAGGAACGCGGCCCAGGCGCGCGCGAGCGTCTCACCGGCGGACGTCGTCCCCGAGTAGATGACGAAGGTCGCGAGCACCGCCCAGTACCAGCGTTGCGCGGAGATGTGCTCGCCGATGACGATCGCGAGGGCTGCGGCGAGGGTGACTTGGATCGCCGCTCGCGTCGAGGGACGCAACCGGTACGCGACCGCATCGCCGCTGTTCTTCGCCTCCTGGAGGATGGCGTCGCGCTGCGGACTCGACGCGTCGGGGTCGCCTGCCGCGGCCGGCGGGACGCGATGCACCTCGTCGATCACCGCGGTCAACGCCGCTTGCGTGGTGGCCTGATGGAGCGGATCGGGGTCGCGTCCGACGTGCACGACGATCCAATTCTGGGCGGCGACCTCGACCCGGAAGATCAGATCGTCGAACGTGCCGGCGACGACGCCTTGTTCTTGAACGACGAGCATCGTCTCGTCGACGCGCGCGACGTTCATGACCGCGAGCGTCGAGCGGTCCACGCTCGACGAGGCTTCGTCCCGGGTGGCGCTCAGAACCAGACGCAGTTGCGCGCGCACGGCTTCGATCACCCAATACAGCGAGCCACGGCGGTGTTT
>JBEKAU010000354.1:0-3847 GCA_050015755.1 Vulcanimicrobiaceae bacterium
CGTTGACGTCCAGCTCGTCGCAGGTGAGCGTCGAGGGTTCTTTCGCACCGCCCGCGATCGTGCCGCCGCTCGAGCCGTCGTCGTGCACGCGGACGTGGCCGGTCAGGGTCGCGGTGCCGTCCCGCGTATTACCGACGGCCTTGTCGGCATACGCGACCATCCCCGGCTGCGCGAGTTTCACCGGGCCGCTCGCGGTGAACGCGCCGGAGCCCGGATTCCAGTGAGCGATCGGTGATTCGAGGCTGTACCAGCGGCTGCCGACGCTCGCCTTCGGTCCCGCGGCCGTCGCCGTCGGCGCCGGGCTCGGTGCCGCGTTCGCGAACGCCGGCAGCGCGAGGACGAGTGCGGCAACCGCGAGTGCGCGCGTCACAGGGCTACCGGTTCGAGCAGCGGCTCACCGTGGAGGAAGGCAAGCAGATTGTCGGCGGCGAGGAACGCCATGCGGGTGCGGGTCTCCACCGTCGCGCTGCCGATGTGCGGGACGACGACGACGTCGTCGCGCGCCAGCAGCGGATGGTCGGGCGGAAGCGGTTCGGGATCGGTGACGTCGAGCGCCGCGCCGCGCAGGTGCCCCGATTCGAGGGCGTGGACGAGCGCGGCCGTATCGCAGATCGGTCCGCGTGCGACGTTGACGAACACGGCCCCTTTCTTCATCGCCGCGAAGGCCTTGGCGTCGAACAAGCCGCGCGTCTGCGGGCCGAGCGGGACGAGCACGACCAGGACGTCGGCTCGGCCGAGCAGCTCCTCGAAGCTGCAGTACGCCGCGCCCGTCCGGGCGTCGTCGCCGCGCGGGTGCCGGTTGTGGTAGATCACCCGCATGTCGCTGAGCTGCGCGCGCTTGGCGACCTCGAGCCCGATCGCCCCGAAACCGAGGATGCCCAGCGTCGCGGCGGCCAAGTCGCGACTGTACGGGGGATTTTCGCGCATCCAGCGACCCGAGCGCACCCAGGCGATGTTCTGGGCGAATTCGCGCTGCGCCATGATGATCAGGCCGTAGGTCAGGTCGGCGACGGCCGCGTTGAGCGAGCCGCGCGTGTTCGTCAGGGCGATGCCGCGCGCGCGCAACACGTCGAGCGCGATGTTGTCGATGCCGACCGACACCGTCGCGACGATCCGCAGCTCCTTGGCGGCAGCGAGCAGCGCCGCGTCGACCGGGGTGGCGGAACTGACCAGCAGGCCGGTCGCCGAACCGACCGCCGCCGGCCAGCTCGCCGGCGGCTGCGCGCTCACGTCGACGACGTCGGCGTGCGCGCGCAGGTGCTCGATGACGGACGGCGGGACCGGCGTCGCGACGACGATCGTGCGGCGCTCGGTCATGGTCCGGCTTTGATGAAGCCGGTCGAGATCCAGGGCACGAACGCCACGATCAACAGACCCACCAAGAGCGCCGCGAGGTACGGCAAGAGCGGCTTGATCGCGTGCTCGGGTTCGGCCTTGCCGATGGCGCACGCACCGAAGAAGCCGATCCCGACCGGCGGCGAGAACAACCCGACGCCCATCGCGAGCACGGCCACGATCGCATAGTGGATCTCGTTGATCCCGGCCGCCTTCGCAACCGGGAAGAGCAACGGTGCGAACAGGACGATCGAGGGAATCCCTTCGAGCACCGAGCCGATCACGATCCAGAACACGATCGAGACCAGCATGATGCCGACGGTACCGCCCGGTGCGTGCGCGAGCGCGTCGGCCAGCTGCTGCGCGAAGCCCGACTGGGTCAGCGCCCAGCCCATCGCCGTCGCGGTCGCGATGATCAAGAGGATCGCGCCGGCCAGCGCGACGGTGTCGATCAAGATCGGATAGAAGCGCCGCCACTTGAACTCGCGATAGACGAACACACCGACCAGGATCGTGTAGATGACACCCACCACGCTGACCTCGGTCGCGGTCGCGATGCCGGCGACGACGAAATACCGGATCAGCAGCGGCAAGAGCAGGCCGGGGATCGCGACCACGATCGCCTTGCCGATTGTGCGCATGTTCGCGCGCTGCGAAAGCGTTGCGTGTTCGCGCCGCGCGTCCCAGAGTGCGACGACGATCAGGAGGATCGCGCAGACCAGGGCCGGCAAGAGGCCCGCCGTGAACAGCGCCGCGATCGAAACGCCGGTCACGGAGCCGATGATGATCAGCACCAGGCTCGGCGGGATCGTCTCGGCCATCGCGCCCGAGGTCGCGAGCAACGCGATCATCGAGGTGCGCTTCTGCCCGCGGCGTTCCATGTCGGGGAAGAGCACCGGCGCGACCGCGGCCATGTCGGCGATCTTCGAGCCGCTGATCCCGGACACCAAGTACATCGCCAAGACCAGCACGATCGAGAGACCGCCGCGCAGGTGGCCGACGATGCTGGCCAGCGCCGCAACCAGCCGGCGTGCGATCCCCGCACAGTCCATCAACAGGCCCAAGAAGATGAACAACGGGACCGCCAGCAGGACCAGGTTGGAGATCCCCTCGTCCATGCGACCGACGACCGTATTGAGCGGGACCGTCGTCACGATGGCCAGATAGCTGAGGGTTCCGACGCCGAACGCGAACGCAATCGGAATACCGATCGTGATGCACGCCCCGACGAACAGCACGAAGAAGATCACCAGGTTGAAGTTGCCCAGGCTCGCGAACGCGCCGCGCCCGAACCAGGCCAGCGCGCTGACGACGACGGCCGCCGCGACGACACCCGCGACGACGCCCGGACTTCCTTCGGAGAGCCGCAGCAGCGCGAGCACGAGGATCAGCGCCAAGCCGACGATGATCGCCAGTACGACGTAGGACTGCGGGATGCTCAGCGCAGGCGTGAGGTCGATCTGCTCTTGCTGAAAGAACGCGACACTGGCCGGCATCAGCTCGATGACGAAGATCGCGGTGACGACCGACGAGATCGTCTCGAGGATGTCGCGTACGTGCGGCGATGACCGTCGCAAGATGACCGAGAGTCGGATGTGCTCGCCGCGCCGGTAGGCGACGACCGCCCCCAGCATCGCCAGCCACAGGAACAAGATCGTCGCCAACTCGTCGCTCCACACCAGTGGACGGACCATGACGTAGCGGAAGAACACGCCGGCCGCGAGTACGATCACTTCGATCACGACCAGCAGCGCGGCCAGCGGCTCGACGACCGCTCCGATCGCGTTGTCGACCGCGCGCGCCCAGGCGCGCCGGAACACGAAGCGCGGCGCGCCGCCGGCCTCGGCGTCGATGATACTTTCGGCTATCGCCATACGATCACGCGAGCTTGTTGGCGTACTTCTCGAGTGCCGCCCACGCTTTATCGCCGAACTCGGCCTTCCAGCGCTTGTAGTAGCCCGACTCGCTCAGTTTGGTCTTGAAGCTCGCTTTGTCGACGGCGTTGAACACCATCCCCTTGGACTTGAGGTTGGCGGCAGCAGTGTCGCTGAGCTTCTGCGTATCGTCGCGCGCTTGGATCGTCGAGGCCGCGATCTCGCTGGTCACGATCGCCTGCAGATCCTTGGGCATCCCGTTCCACTTGTCTTGGTTCGCGAGGGTCCAGTACCCCGACCAGATGTGTTCGGAGAGCGAGACGTACTTCTGGACCTCGTAGAACTTCTGCTGCTCGATGAGAACGAGCGGGTTCTCCTGCGCATCGACGACGTGCGTCTGCAGCGAGGTGTAGAGTTCGCTGAGCGAGATCGGCGTCGGCGAGGCGCCCAGCGACTCGAACGTGTCGACGCGAATTTTGCCGGGCGAGACGCGAATCTTCAGGCCGGCCAGGTCGGCGGCGTTGTGAATCGGCTTGGTCGAGGTCGTGATGTCGCGGAACCCGTTCTCCCAGATCTTGTCGAAGACGACGATGTTCGCGGCGCGGATCGCGTCGCGGATCACTGCGCCCAGGTCACCG
>JBEKAU010000355.1:0-3842 GCA_050015755.1 Vulcanimicrobiaceae bacterium
CCGTAGGTCGACCCTCGGGTCGATAATCGGCGCTCCCTCCGGAGTGCTGGCCTACCGAGGACGCGGAATCGAGAGAGAATCTCCCGGCGGACGCTCAGCGTCGGTCGGCCCGTGCGCCTCGCCCCCGTCGGCGGAGGCGTTTTTCTTTCCCTCTCGGAGTGCATATGGCGACCGCGAAAAAAGAAGCGACGATCGACGAGCTCCGCGAGCAGATCGCGAAGTCGAAGAATCTGATCTTCACGAACTTCCAAGGTCTGACCGTCGAAGAGATCACGAAGCTCCGCACGGAACTTCGCAAGGACGGCAGCACCTACGGCGTCGTCAAGAACACGCTCTTCAAACGGGCCGCGGGCGACCTCGGTTCGCAACTCGACACGATCCTCGCGGGACCGACCGGCGTCGTCTTCGCCGGCGTAGATCCGGTGGCGCCTGCCAAGGCGCTCAAGACGTTCTCCGACGGCACGAAGCCCGTTGCCGTCAAAGCCGCCTACATCGACGGGAAGCTCGTCGACGGGGCGCAGGTCGCAATTCTCGCGGCCCTTCCTCCCAAGCAGGAGCTGCTCGCGAGACTCGTGGGTTCGCTCTCCTCGCCGCTGTCCGGGCTCGTTCGCGTGCTCAGCGGCAACCAGAGCGGCCTCGTCCGCGCCCTCAATGCGATCCGCGAGCAGCGTGATGCCGCGGGTCAAACCGCCGCGTCGTAAGCGCAGGAGTCACCACGTATCATGGCAGTTGCCGAACTGATCGACCAGATCGACAAGCTCACCGTCCTCGAGCTCGCGGAGCTCGTCAAGTCCCTCGAAACGAAGTACGGCGTCAGCGCCGCCGCGCCGGTTGCCGCCGCCGCCGCGCCTGCCGCAGCCGCTGCGCCGGCCGAGGCCAAGACCGAATTCGACGTCATCCTCGAAGATGCGGGCGCCGAGAAGATCAAGGTCATCAAGGCCGTTCGCGAAGTCACCTCGCTCGGTCTGACCGAAGCGAAGGCGTTCGTCGAGAGCGCCCCCAAGGCCGTCAAGGAAGGCGTCACCAAAGACGAAGCCGACACGGT
This sequence comes from Vulcanimicrobiaceae bacterium, assembly GCA_050015755.1. Lineage (GTDB taxonomy): Bacteria > Vulcanimicrobiota > Vulcanimicrobiia > Vulcanimicrobiales > Vulcanimicrobiaceae > Vulcanimicrobium. Next base: position 1,046 of record JBEKAU010000355.1, read on the forward strand.
CGCCAAGAAGCTCCAGGAAGCCGGCGCGAAGGTCACCATCAAGTAACCTCCGCTCCGCCGAGCTGGAGAAGGGCCGCATCCTCGCGATGCGGCCCATCTCGTTTACTCGGCGACGCTACGGCGACGGTCTGCCGAAATGGTCGGGAGGATGAGGGCACGAGTTTGGTCAGCCCTGGCCTTGGCTCTGGCTCTGGCTGGATGCGGCGGTCGCCGATCGGATTCATGGTGGCAATGACGCCGTCGAGCAGTTCGACGCGCTCGTCGACGAACAGTCCGACGTCGGCCATGCGGTGGCATTCGTCGACGGTGAAGAGACGCGGTGCCAGCTCTGCCATATCACTCATGCCACGCTACCTCCGTGGGGTTGCCAATTCGTGACCGTCGTGTGGGCCCCGTGAACGGCTACTCGTCGCCGGCGCGACCACCGATGTCGGAGGCGCCGGCGGTGGGATCGGTGTCGTTCGTGTTGAGGTGCAGGTCAGTCTCGGCGACCGGCGGGGCGATGTCGTCACCCTCGACCGTGTCGTCGTCGTCTTCGATTTCCGCGAGCGGATCGCGGTCGTCGGGGATCTCGGGGTTGCGGGCGTCGCTCATGGCGTTCTCCGGGCCGGACGGGGACGGTTGGATTCGTCCCGTCCCGCGACCCGGCCTACGGCGTGAGCTGGAGCGCGTTCGGGTCGGTCAGGCCGTTCGAGATCGTGATGGGCGTGCCGGTGTAGGGCGGCGCGTAGATCAGCACGGTGTTGGCTGCCGGATTCGCGACGAACAGATTGCCCGCGCCGTCGAGAACCAACGCGGCAGGTTGGTTGAGACCGGAGGAGGCGGGGATCGTCGTCATCGGCGCTCCAGTGTACGGCGAGGCGTACTCGGTCACGGTGTTGTTGGCGTGGTTCGCGACGAAGAGATGCCCGAGCGGGTCCATCACCAGCGCAGACGGACCGTCGATGCCGGTGGTGATCGTCGCCTTCGGCGCGCCGGTGTACGGCGATGCATACTCCGTCACCGTGTCGCCGGTCTGGTTTGCGACGAACAGGTCGCCGGCGCTATCGAAAATCAGTGTGTCGGGATAGCTGATGCCGGTGCTGACCGTGACAGCCGGCGCGCCGGTGTACGGCGCGGTGTAGCCAGTGACTTTGTTGGTCGTCAAGTTGCCGACGAACAGCTCGCCTGACGTGCTGAGCGCGAGGGACTCCGGGTGCGTCACGGTGTTCGTGATGGACGTCGGCGCGGCGGAATAAGGCGGCACGTACTCCGTCACCGTACTGGCCGAATAGTTCGACACGAAGAGGTCGCCGGCGCTGTTCACGATCATTCGCTCGGGGCTGTCGATGCCGGTGCTGATCGTCGCGGTCGGGGTGTTGGTGTAGGGCGGGGCGTATTCCGTTACCGTGTTATTTGTTTCGTCGGCGACGAACAGATTCTGCGACGCGTCCATCGCCATCGTCCAGGGCTCGGAGAGCGAGGCGCTGATCGTCACCGGCGTCCCGGTGTAGGGCGGCCCATATTCGGTCACGTTTCCGCCGGTGACGTTCGTGACGAACAGGCTCTGGACGTCGTTCTTGACCGAGAAGCTGGCGGCGCACACCGCGCCCGGAAGCGAACACGTGCTGTCGCTGTATGCCGCGGCCAGCGAAAAGCTCTCGGTGGTGCCGTTGGTGCCGGGCGGCGTCAGCGTGACCGTGTTCGGCGAGGTCGTCGCCGGGTTGGTGATGGTGAAGCCGCTGCCGCTCGACGCCGCGAGCGTGAAGGTGGGCGAACCGGGGCCGACGATCACGTTGCCGTCGGGGTCGAGCGCTTCGACGATGAGTTTCTGTGCCGCCGCGCCGTACAACGTGAAGCCGCCGCCCAGCGAGCCGACCACCGGGAACGAGGCGCCCGTGACTTGCAGGGAGGCCGGGATCCCCGAGAGCGTCAGCGCGATCGCGTTCGCCTGCCCCGCGACGATCGTAAAATCGACGAGCTGACCTTGCGAGAGTTCGTTGCCGGTCGCATTGGCGCCGTCGTAGGTGGAGATCGCAGCGTCATACGATCCGGGCGGGAGCGAGATCGCGAGGGTGCACACGGTCGTGGCCAGCGTCGAACTGCAACCGCTCGAGGTGGGTGTCAGTCCGGCGGTCTCGTTCACCTGGCTGACACCACCGGGGTCCGTCACGATCGACACGGTCATGCTGGCGGTGGCCGGCGAGATGTAACGCGGCGAACGACGCGCGCTCGCCGTCGATGCGCTGGCCTTCGGGATTGCGATCCGGAAGCGGACTGTTCCGCGCTCGTTGCCGGCGGGTGCCGCGGCGTGCGCCCCGGACGGAACGGCGGCAGCGCCGCCCCCGCACCCTGCAAGCAGCACGGTCGTCGCGACCAGCGACGCCAGATGCGAAAATCGATCGGCGGACATGGTGAAGTATCCCTCGGTAGAAGACGAACGGTCTAGGCGCTTCCCCGGTAGGCCGAGGCGTCCTCTTCGCCCCCAATTGAACGATACCGTGCGAAGTGGCGGCCGCTGACGGTATGGCCGGCGTCAGGATGGAGCTTTGCGAAGTTCAGCGCCGCGGCGATGCCGATGGCGGCGACCACGACGAAAGCGACGCGGAAGTCGGCGACGGTGTATTCGGCCGTGGTGGCGCGGTGCGTGAGGGCGGCGACGTGCAGGACGATCGCGGCCAGGGCGACCGCGATGCCGAACGAGAGTTGCTGCAGTGTGCTTGCGAACGACGTGGCGGCGCTCATGCGCGGTTGCGGGATGTCGGCGTATGCCAGCGTGTTGATGCCCGTGAATGCCAACGAGCGTACGACGCCGATG
>JBEKAU010000356.1:0-3839 GCA_050015755.1 Vulcanimicrobiaceae bacterium
CGACCCGGCCCCCGATGCCGCTGTTGCTTCCGGCCTGGGTCGCCGCCGCGATCGCCGCCGTGCTGCTCGTCGCGTTGGTCGTGGTCCTCCCCGCCGGGCTGCGGGTGGCACGTCGCGACGCGCTGACCGTGGCGCTGCTCGTCGGGGGCGTCGCGACGACCATCTCGGGTGCGGCGGGCTTCGATCCGCGCACCGGGGTCGGATTGGGCATCTTCGTCGCCGGCCTGGGCTTCGGCGGCCTTGCCCTGGCGCGAGCGGCCGACGCCGCCACGGTGCGGGTGGTGACCCGCGCCTTCCTGTGGTCCGCGCTCGCCGCGAGTGCACTGGCGCTGGTGATGCTGGTGGTCCGCCACCCGGTCGCCATCTACGCCTACGCCAACGGCCGGGCCGTGGGGACGTTCCTCAACCCCAACGAGCTGGCGGCCTACACACTGGTCGGGCTCGGGGTCGCGCTGCCGCTGGCGATCTCTTCGCGCGGCCGCGACCGGTTGGCGGTCGCGACCGCACTGCTGCTGGCGCTGGCGCTGGCGGCGACGTTCTCGCGCTGGGGCGCCTTCAGTGCCGTCTGCGGGCTGGCCGCCTACGGGTTTCTGGTCCGGCGGCGGCAGCTGTTGATCGGCGCTCTGGCCGTGGCGCTCATTGGGCTCGCGCTCAACGCGGTGGCGGGAAGCCTGCATCACAACCCGCGCGACACCGAGGTCCGGCTGAGCGCCTGGCGGGCTGGGCTGACGACCTTCGAGCACTTCCCGCTGCTGGGCGTCGGGCCGCTGGCCTACGGGCGCACGTACTCGGCGCTGCGCCCGCCGGACGCGCCGGGGCCGCGCTCCCCGGTCGCGTTCGACCCGCACTCTTTGCCGCTTGCGTACGCGGCCGAGGGTGGGTTGCTCTCGCTGGTCGCGCTGATCGGCGCGGTCGCGATCGTGCTGCGGCAACTCGTGCGCGCCGCCGAGGGCGCGACTCCCGCGTCACGCTCGCTCGCCTGCGGCGTGGCCGCCGGGTTCATCGCGCTCCTGGTGGACAGCGGCCTCAACACGGTCAGCGTCTTCTTCGCGCTCTTCCTCCAGGTCGTGCCGCTCGGGCTCGCCGTAGTACGTACCGATGCGCGTTAGGACCCTCGCGGGATTGGTCGCCTTGGTTGCTGTGACGGGCTGCGGTTCGCACGGTGGCTCCGCGGCGCCCTCACCCGGCCCGTCCGTGAGCGGGGCGCCGACGCCGACCGAGACCCCGGTCGCCGTCCACGTCGTCGGCCGTGGGACCTCGAACACGCCCTCGATCATCACCGATACCAAGCAAGGCCGGAAGATCTATACCATCCGCACCTTGATGTTCGAAGGCGACATCGCGGCCGGGATCGCCAACCTCGATCAGCCGCACGTGACGTTCGTCGACAAGTCCGGCTCGGTGACGATCGCCGACGCGCCGAAGGCGACGGTCAACCAACGCGACAAGAGTATCCTGATGACCGGAGGGGTGCATGCGCGTACGCAGGACGGCGCGATTCTGACCTGCGACACGTTGCGCTACGATTCCGACCGGGAGCGGCTCTACGGTGAAGGCCACGTCGTGATGACGGGACCCAACGGGCTGATGCTGACCGGGGATCATCTCGACGGCGACGTGCGTTTGCACGACGTGAAGGTGACCTCGGGATGAACACGGGCAACGATCGCATCGTGTTGCGCGACCTGGTGAAGAAGTACGGTCGGCGCACGGTCGTCAAGAGCGTCAGTGCGGAGGTCGGCCGCGGCGAAGTCGTCGGGCTGCTGGGCCCCAACGGCGCCGGGAAGACGACGACGTTCTACATGGTCGTCGGGCTCGTTCGCCCCGACGGGGGAACCGTCGTGCTCGAGCGCGAGGGTAAGGCGCGCGAGATCACCGGCGCGCCGATGCACGAGCGCGCTCGGGCCGGGCTGGGCTATCTCGCCCAGGAGAACTCGATCTTCCGCAAGCTGACCGTCGGTGACAACTTACGGCTGATCTGGGAGATGAACGGCGTGCCGAGCGCCGAGCGCGAACGCCGGTTGCCCGAGCTGCTCGAAGAGTTCGGCTTGGCCGACTTCACCAACGCGCGCGGTGATTCGCTCTCCGGCGGCGAGCGGCGGCGGGTCGAAATCGCGCGCGCGATCGCGACCGAACCGGCGTTCCTGTTGCTCGACGAGCCGTTCACCGGGATCGACCCGATCGCGGTCGCCGACATCCAAGCGATGATTCGCCAACTCCGCGAACGCGGTCTGGGCGTGCTGATCACCGACCATCAGGTGCGCGAGACGCTCGCGATCGTCGATCGCGCGTACATCATGAACGACGGCAAGATCGAAGTGAGCGGCAGCGCGCAAGACGTGATGGACTCGCCGATCGCGCGCGAATTCTATCTCGGCCAAAGCTTCAGGCTGTAGGCAGCACGGTGATGGAGCGAGCGCCGGACCACGGTGACTTCAGCACGATGTCGGTTGCGAGCTCGGACGGGGGCGCGGAGCCTGGGGCGGAGCGCCGTTAGAATGAGACTCTCGCGGCCGACGATTCTCGATCGTTACCTCGTCACGCAGCTCGGTGGGCCGTTTCTGTTTGGGCTCTCGGCGTTTACGCTGATCTTCATTGCGACGCAGATCCTCGCGCTGGGGCGGCTCGTTTCGGAAGAGCACGCACCGCTGGCGGCGGCGGTCGAGTACTTCGTGTGGTCGATGCCGCCGTTTCTGTTGCTGACGATCCCGATGGCGATGCTGCTGGGCACGCTGCTCTCGATGCAGCGGCTCTCCAGCGACAGTGAAATCACCGCGATGGCGGCGGGCGGGATCTCGCTGAGCCGGATCGTGACCCCGCTGCTGGTCGTCGGCTTCATCATCTCGGTGATCTCGCTGGCGCTGCAAGAAGAGCTGGTGCCGTTCGCCAGCGATCGCGCGGCCTACATCCAACAGGCGGTCATCGAACACGTCTCGATGGGGGGCTCGAACCTCTCGGCCGTCACGCAGCTGCCGGGGGGCGGCAAACAGGTCACGATCGCCGCCGCGTTCGACGTGGCGACCGAGGACCTCCTCAAGGTGACGGTCATCCGCTACGACGCGCACCAGCGGGCGCAGGACATCACCTTCGCCGACCGGGCGTCGTACTCGCCGCCGACCTGGACCTTTCGGAACGCCACCACGTACCACTTCAGCGCGGACGGTACCGTCCAGTCCGACACCTCGCCGACGCTCGCCGTCGACATCGGGGAGCGGCCCAACCAGATCGCGAAGCAATCGATCTCTATCAGCAATCCCGAGACGCTCTCGCGCGCGGAGATCAAAGCCCAGCTTGCCACCAACGCGCTCTCGCCGCAGCAGCAACGGCTGTTCACGGCCACCTATGCGGCCAAACTGGCGCGACCGTTCGCGGCGTTCGTGTTCACGCTCATCGCCGTGCCGTTCGGGTTACGCCCCGTGCGCGGCGGCGGGACGGGGCTCGGCTTCGGGATCGCCGTCGCCATCGTCTTCGTCTACTACGTGATCTCGACGATTTTTCTCACCGTCGGCAGCGCGGCGCTGTGGCTCGCGGGCGTCTGCGCGTGGGCGCCCAACGTGCTCTTCACCATCATCGGCCTGACGCTCTTGCGCCGGGCCTCGCGGGTCGCATGACCGGCTCGGGCTTGCTCTCGGGCGTCCTCTCGGTGCTCGGGATCGCGATCGTCGCCGGCGGCATCGCGTATATCGGCGATCGGGTCGGGCACCAGGTCGGGCGCAAGCGGCTCACGCTCTTTGGACTGCGGCCCAAGTACACCTCGACGATCGTCGCCGTCGTCACCGGGATGATGATCGCGGTCTCGGTCACGCTGATCGCCCTGCTCGCTTCGAGCGAAGTGCGGA
>JBEKAU010000357.1:0-3837 GCA_050015755.1 Vulcanimicrobiaceae bacterium
CCTTGCCGCTCTGCAGCCTGCCCTACGTCGTGGGCGTCGACCCGGCCGCCATCCCGCCGCCGCTTCCGGTCGCGGTCGATCCGGTTCGGACCGCGGCGTTCCGGCGCCGCTTCGCCGAGGTCGGCGCGGGCCGGCGGACGATCGGCATCGTCTGGGCCGGCGAGCCGACCCACGTCCTCGACCGCTTTCGGTCGTGCGGGCTCGATCCGTTCGGAGCGCTGGCGGCCGTCCCCGGCGTCAGTTGGGTGTCGCTCCAGAAAGGGCCGGCCGCCGCCGAGGCGCTGGCGCCGCCGGCCGGCCTCGAGCTGCTCGCACTCGGCGAAGAGCTGCACGACTTCGGCGACACCGCGGCGGCCGTCGCGGCGCTCGACCTGGTGATCGCGGTCGACACCTCGGTCGCGCACCTGGCGGGGACGCTGGGCGTTCCCATCTGGCTGCTGCACGGCTTCGGGAACCACTGGCTCTGGCAGCTCGATCGCGCCGACTCGCCTTGGTATCCGAGCATGCGGATCTTCCGTCAGCATGAGCCGAACCGCTGGGACGGGGTGTTCCTCGACGTTCGCGCCGCGCTCGACGAAGGCTCCGAAGTGTGATCCAGATCGCCGATTACCGGAACATGGGGTTGCGCGCGGGATGGATGGTCGTCCTCGTATCGGCATGTGTGGTCGCCGCTGGATGCAGTGGACAGACACAGGCGCCGCTGAACCTCCCGTTGCCGAAGACGCCCACGCCGACCCCGACGGCGACGGCGACCGCAACGCCGACGGCGCGCCCGAGCGCGACCCCAACCGCCACGCCGAGCGGATCGCCCACCGCGACGCCGACACCCGCCCCGACCGCCACGCCGACGCCGACCGCCACGCCGACGCCGACGCCGACGCCGACCCCCACACCGACCCCCACACCGACACCGAGCCCAACACCGAGTCCGACCCCGACGCCGGCGCCCCTGACGCTCAACCCGACCTCGCTGACGTTCAGCACGCTGGGGACGCAGCAGACCTTCCAGGTGAACGAGCCGGGCTATACCGGCACGTTCACGTTGAACGACGGCGGCAGCTGCACGGGCACGGTTCAGTACTCCCCTTCGAGCGGCCCCGGCCCGAGCCTCACCGTCACGGTGACCTCGCTCTCGAACGGTAGTTGCACGATCACGGCCTCGGATTCGTACGGCCAGACCGCGCCCGAGGGGATCGCCGTCTCGTTCCGCTGACCGCGACGACGACTACGCGGTGACGATCTTGGCGGCGTGCTCGAGGCCGAGCAGCCGCACCGACTCCTCGCGCATCTTGTATTTCTGCACCTTGCCGCTGACCGTCATCGGCCAGCCGTCGACGAACATCACGTAGCGCGGGATCTTGTAGTGCGCGATCTTGCCGCGGCAGAACGCGCGGATGTCCTCGTCGCTCGCGTGCGCCCCCTCGCGCAGGACGACCCAGGCGCACAGCTCCTCGCCGAACTTCTCGTCGGGGACGCCGATCACTTGGACGTCCTTGACCGCCGGGTGGGTGTACAAGAACTCCTCGATCTCGCGCGGATAGACGTTCTCGCCGCCGCGGATGACCATGTCTTTGATGCGTCCGCTGATGTTGACGTAGCCGTCCTCGTCCATCACCGCGATGTCGCCGGTGTGCATGTAGCGCGCGGGATCGATGGCGCCCGCCGTTGCCTCGGGATTCTCCCAGTAGCCGAGCATGACGCAGTAACCGCGCGTGCACAGTTCGCCCGGCGTCCCGCGCGGGACGATGCGGCCGTCGGCGTCGACGATCTTCACCTCGACGTGCGGGTGGACGCGGCCGACGCTTCCGGTGCGCTTCTCCATCGGATCGTCGGTCAACGTCTGCGTCGAGACCGGTGAGGTTTCGGTCATGCCGTAGCAGATCGTCACCTCGGGCATGTGCATTTCGGCTTGGACCCGTTTCATGACCTCGACCGGACACGGACTCCCCGCCATGATCCCGGTGCGCAGCGAGGAGAGGTCGAAGTCGCTGAAGTTCGGCAGCGCCAGCTCGGCGATGAACATCGTCGGGACCCCGTAGAGCGAGGTGCAGCGCTCCGCTTCGACCGCACGCAGCGAGAGTTCGGGATCGAACGTCCAATTGGGGATGACGATCGTCGCGCCGTGCGTGGTGATCGCGAGATTGCCGAGCACCATCCCGAAGCAGTGATAGAACGGCACCGGGACGCAGACGCGATCCGCATCGGTGTAGCGGCAGCCTTCGCCGATGAAGAAGCCGTTGTTGACGATGTTGTGGTGCGAGAGCGTCGCGCCTTTGGGAAAGCCCGTCGTGCCCGAGGTGTACTGGATGTTGATCGCCTCGTCGAACTGGCAGCGCGCCTTGCGCGCGGCGAGCGTCGCCTGGTCGCACTCGACGGCGCGCGCGAGGTAGGCGTCCCAGCTCACTTCGTCCACGCGGGGGCGCTCGTCGCCCACGATGACGACCTCGCGCAGCAGGGGAAGGTTCGGGCGCACCTCGCGCACCATCGCCAGGTACTCGCTCGTCTTGTAGCGGTCGAGCGTGATCAGCGTCGAGACCCCGCTCTGGCGCAGCGCGTATTCGAGCTCGTTCAGGCGATATGCCGGATTGACGTTGACGAGGATCGCCCCGATCTTCGCGGTCGCATATTGCACGAGCACCCACTCGAGCGAGTTCGGCGACCAGATCCCGACCCGTTCGCCGTGTGCGACGCCGGCGGAGAGAAACGCCTTGGCCAGACGGTCGGTCTCGGCGGCGAACGCCGCATAGGTCAGACGCCGCCCTTGGTGGAGCGAGACGACGGCGTCGCGGTCGGGGAAGCTCGCCGCGATACGGTCCAGGTTCGCACCGACCGTCTCGCCGAGCAGCGGTACCGCACTCGCGCCGTACGCGTAGCTGGCGTCGGGCATCAGGCACTCCTCCCCGCGCTCGGCGCGGCGTCGATACGATCCGACGTGTGGGGGGGCGCGACCTTCGCCCGCGAAGCGTGGTGAATGACGTCCCTCGTCATCCCGCACGACGACCTGGTCACCGTCCGCCGGCGGCTCCACGCCGCCCCCGAACTCTCGATGGTCGAGCACGACACGGCGGCGTTCGTCGCCGAGGCGCTACGGGCGCTCGAGCTCGACGAGGTGCGCACGGGAATCGGCGTCACCGGCGTGCTCGGCACGCTGCGCGGCGGCAAGCCCGGTCCGGTCACGCTGCTGCGCGCCGACATGGACGCGCTGCCGATCGCCGAACTCAACGACGTCCCGTATCGCTCGCAACGCAGCGGCGTCATGCACGCCTGCGGGCACGACGGTCACGTCTCGATCCTGCTGGCGGCCGCACGCACGTTGGCCGCGCGGCGTGCCGAGGTGCCGGGCACGCTGGTGTTTTGCTTCCAGCCGGGTGAAGAAGGCTACGCCGGCGCCAAGAAGATGATCGCGGACGGTGCGCTCGAGCACCCGCACGTCGAGCGCACCTTTGCGCTGCATCTCTACAGCGGCTTGGACGTCGGCAAGATCGGCGTGCACGACGGCGCGTTCTTCGCCTCGGCCGACGAGTTCGACCTGACGATCCGTGGCAAGGGCGGTCACGGTGCGATGCCGCAGTTGGCGGTCGACCCGATCGCCACCGGCGCCTACGTCGTGGCCGCGCTGCAGACCATCGTCAGCCGCGAGATCGCGCCGAAGGATCCCGCCGTGCTCACCGTCGGGCAGTTCGTCTCCGGCACGACCTACAACGTCATCCCCGACCAGGCCACGATGAAGGGGACCGTGCGGGCCTTCGACGCGGCCGTGCGCGCGTCGATGCCCGAGCGGATGGAGCGCATCCTGCGCGGGATGGCCGAGGCGCTGCGTTTCGAGTACGACTTCAG
>JBEKAU010000358.1:0-3832 GCA_050015755.1 Vulcanimicrobiaceae bacterium
GCGAAAGACGCGAGCCCGATCCGTACGGACCGGGCTCGTCGTTGAGGGCGACCGCCTAGGGGGCGATCATACGTCGTAGTAGAGGAAGAACTCGTAGGGGTGGGGCCGGATCTCGACCGGCTTGAGCTCGCGCTCGATCTTGTAGTCGATCCACTCCTGGATGAACTCTTCGGTGAAGACGCCGCCGGTGGTCAGGTACTCGTGGTCGTTCTGCAGCGCGGTCAGCGACTCGCGCAGCGACCCCGGCACGCTACGGATCCCCTTCGCCTTCTCGGGATCGAGGTCGTAGATGTTCGTGTCGAGCGGACCGAAGCCGGCCTTGGTCGGATCGATCTTCTTCTTGATACCGTCGATGCCGGCGCACAGCAGGGCGGAGAACGCCAGATACGGGTTCGCACTCGGATCGGGCGGACGGAACTCGAGGCGCTTGGCCTTCGGGTTGCCCTGGAAGAACATCGGGATGCGCACCGCGGCCGAGCGGTTCCGGGCCGAAAACGCGACGTTGACGGGTGCCTCGTAGTGCGGGACGAGCCGCTTGTACGAGTTGGTCGTCGGCGCGCAGAACGCCAGCAGCGAGTCGATGTGCGTGAGCAGGCCGCCGATGTAGAACAGCATCAGCTCGCTGCACTCGGCGTAGCCGTTGGCGTCGTAGAACAGCGGCTTGCCGCCCTTCCACAGCGACTGGTGGACGTGCATCCCCGACCCGTTGTCGCCGAACAGGGGCTTCGGCATGAAGGTGACCGTCTTGCCGTGCGAGCGGGCGACGTTCTTGACGACGTACTTGAAGGCCATGACGTTGTCGGCCGTGGTGAGCAGGTCGCCGAAGCGGAAGTCGATCTCCGCCTGGCCGGCGGTGCCGACCTCGTGATGCTGCATCTCGACGTCGATGCCCCAGTCTTTGAGGACCAGCGCCATCTCGCTGCGCACATCGGTCAGCGTGTCCGACGGTGAGACCGGGTAGTAGCCTTCCTTGGGCCGGATCGTGTAGCCGAGGTTCTGGCTATCGGTCTGCGCGCTGTTCCAGTGGCCTTCGACCGAGTCGATCTCGTAGCCCGAGCGGTTGCCGCTGTTCTCATAGACGACGTTGTCGAGGATGAAGAACTCGGCTTCGGGACCGAAGTACGCGACATCGGCGATGCCGGTGTCCTTCAGGTAGGCTTCGGCGCGACGGGCGATGTTGCGCGGATCCTTCGCGTAGAGGCCCTTGGCCACCGGATCGTAGACGTCGCAGATCACCGAGAGCGTCGGCACCGAGCGGAACGTGTCGACGCAGGCGGTCGAGACGTCCGGCTTGAGGATCATGTCTGATTCGTGGATGGCCTGGAAGCCGCGGATCGACGAACCGTCGAATCCGATGCCGGCTTCGAACGCCGCTTCGTCCATCTGATCGGCCGGGATCGTGGTGTGTTGCCACATCCCCGGGACGTCGATGAACTTGATGTCGACCATCTTGATGCCGTGCTCTTTGATGAAGTCGACGATCTCTTTCGGTTTCTTGGCCGCGGGCTTCTCACGCGGCTCGTGGGCTGGAGGAAAGTCAAAGCGTCCCATCTGAGGGCGCTCCGTTCGGCCCATCGCAGCGGATGCGTTTCGCCATTTGTCCAGCGTGACGGGCCTCTGGTACGGCATCGCGGCCGGGCGGGCGGCTCGTTGCGAAGTTGTTGCATCCACACGTCGCGCCTAGCGCCGCAACGGTTCAGCAAATTTCCAATGGCAGCGCCGCGAGGACTCCGTACAATCGGCGAACAGACCGCGGCTGCCACCCCGTGGTCTACGTGCTTTTCAATAGAAGAGGAGGGGTTTTGAAATTCCTGGCTGCGGCGTTCCTCGCCGCGTGTTCGCTGGCCGCGCTTCCCGCGCTCGCCAGCCAACCGGCCCCGGCGGCGAGCCCGGCCGCTGCGGCACCTGCCGCGAGCGCCAGTCCTGCGCCGACGCCGTCGCCGACACCGACGCCGACGTGGCAAGGAGCGGGCTACCTTGCTTCTTCCTACAACTCGCCATCGACCGGCAACGTGAGCGGGCCACACACGGCATTCGATTTCGCGAACGGGGGGCTGTCGCGCGTTTTCGATACCAACAGCGACGAACTGATGCTCAACGCCGTCAACTACACGGTCACCCGCAATGGGCCCATTGGTGGAAAGCTCGAAGTGACCGCCGGCAGCAACGCCAACGTCATCGCGTCGTATCCGACGCTGCCGAATAGTTCGTTCGACGTCACCCAGCTCTACGTGGATGCCACCAGCGGCTTGTTCACGCTGCAAGTCGGCAAGTTCGAGACGCTTGCCGGCGCCGAAGTGATCGAGGATCCGAGCGACGTCAACGTCTCGCGCTCGATTCTGTTCGGCTATGCGGTGCCGTTCACGCATACCGGCGTGCGGCTGACCTTTGCGCCGTCCTCGCTCTTCACGTTCATCGCCGGTGCTAACAACGGCTGGGACAATCTCAAGGGGAACGGTCTGGGCAGCCCGACCGCTGAACTCTCCGGGGCGTACAACGGTGCCGTGATCTCGGGCTCGGTCAACGCGTATCTGGGCACCGAGCGGGTCAGCGACACCGCCTGGACGACGAATCCGGCCGAACCAACCGGTTCGCGCACCCTCATCGACGTCGTCGCCACCTACCACACGACACCGAAGTTGACGCTGCAAGGCAACTTCGACTCGGGGTCGCAGGGGAACGCGCCGATCCTCAACGGTGCCGGCGCGACCGAAACGACGATCGGCGGCGTGCCGCTCGTCGGCACCGCGACCTGGACCGGCGTCGCCGGCTATGCCGAGTATGCGTTCACCTCGTCGTTCTCGGCGGCGCTGCGCGGCGAGACGTTCAACGACGCCGACGGATACCGGACCGGCTATGCCCAGCAATGGAAGGAGACGACCTTGACGCTCTCCTACACCCCGCCGGGCGCGCAAATGCTCACGTTCCGCGTCGAAGGCCGTGCCGACGACTCGAACGAGGCCGTCTGGGTGACGCCCGGGGGCCTGCTCACCAACAACCTCCAGAGCTGGGCCGCCCAAGTCCTGATCAAATTCTGATCGGACGCTGACCGTCGAGGACCGCCGTGTGATGCGGCGAACCTCGACGGTCAGCTCGCGACGGGAACCCGGTGCAAATCCGGGACGGTCGCGCCACTGTCAGCGGGAGTTCCGCAAGTCAGACACCGAGGCGAGCTGCGTTCACTCGTGGCTCGCCGCCTCGCGTCAGGGTAGGTGTCCGTTGCTCCCGTTCGTCCCCCTCGTCCTCGCCGCTGCGAGCATGCGCATCGTGTCACTCGCGCCGGCGCTCACCGAGGACCTGTTCGCGCTGGGGGCCGGACCGCAGGTGGTTGCGGTCGACGCGTTCTCGAACCGCCCGCCGGCCGCGCGCCGCTTGCCGCGCGTCGGTGGGATGCGCGACGTCAATGCCGAGGCGGTCCTCGCGGAGCGTCCGGACTTGGTCGTGGGCGTGCCCTACGAGGCCCCGCATCTGGCCGACCTCGCGCGGGCCGGCCTACGCACGGTCGCGCTGCCGCTCGACGGGCTCGACGACGACCTGCGGGCGATCGGCACCCTTGGTCAGCTCACGGGACGGCAGGCCGCCGCGCAGCGGTTGACCGCGTCGATCCGCGTGCGGCTCGCACGCGCGCATGCCCGCGCCACGACGGGGCGACCGCTGCGCGTGTTCGTCTCGCTGGGCTCGATGGGAACGGCCGGCGGTGGTTCCTACATCGACGATCTGCTGACGCTGGCGAACCTCGACAACGTCGCGCACGACATCCGTCGGCCGTGGGTGACCTACTCCGCCGAGCAGCTGGTCGCGGCGCAACCCGACGTGCTGGTCGTGCCGGTGC
>JBEKAU010000359.1:0-3824 GCA_050015755.1 Vulcanimicrobiaceae bacterium
GTCGATCCGCCCCGACGCCGCGGCGGGATACGCTGCGTGCGCGGTGGCGACGAGCGGACCCCCCGCGGAAGGCAACGTGGGCGCCGGTGCGGGCGCGACGGTGGGCAAGCTGTTCGGACTCGAGCGGGCGATGAAGGGCGGCATCGGCACCGCCAGCGTGCGCGCCGGCGGTGTCACGGTCGGCGCGCTGGTCGCGGTCAACGCGATCGGCGACGTCTTCGACGGACCGACGTGGCTGGCCGGACTGCGAACGGTAGACGGGCGTGGCGCGGACAATTCGATGGGCGCACTGCTGGCCGGCACGACGCCGCTGCGCACGCGGCCCGCGACGGCGACGACGATCGGTGTCGTCGCAACCGACGTCGCGCTCGGCAAATTGCAGACGCACCAGCTCGCGCGCGTCGCGCACGACGGCTTGCCGCGCGCGATCGCGCCGGTGCACACGGGACTGGACGGCGACGCGTTGTTCGCGGTGTCGACGGGGACGAATCGGGTTGCTGCCGATGCGACCGTGCTCGGCGCGATGGCGGCCGAAGCCGTGCGCATCGCGATCGTGCGCGCAGTGCGCGTGGCGCAGAGCATCCCGGGTTTCCCCGCCGCGCGCGACTTCGCCGGCAGCTGACGGTTACGCCTCGACGTGACCCGGAGCGACGCCTTTCTTCGGGCGTGGCATCAGGAAGACGACCGGGATCGCCACGATCGCAAGCGATGCCAGCACGAGCGAGATGTCTTCGTACGCGGCGATCGTCGCCTGCCCGAAGACCAGGCCGTAGAGTTGCTGCGGCATCTGCGCGGCCTGCGGATGGATTTGCAGCGCCGGCTCGCTCAGCGTCACATTGCTGGCCAGCACCGAGAGATGGAAGGCGAGGCGACGGTCGAGGATCGTCGAGAGGACCGCGATCATGATCGATCCACCCAGCTGCGTGCCGAGGTTGACGTAGGCGGCCGCCTTCGCACTGACCGCTTGCGGCACGCCCCCGAGCACGGCCGTCGAGAGCGGAACGAACAGCAGTGCCGCGCCGACGCCGGTCGCGGCGAGCGGTATCACGAAATTGAAGAACACGGCGTCGGGCGCGGTGACGAACGCTTGCAGTGCGTTGCCGATCCCCATGAACATGAAGCCGATGCCCAGGAACCAGCGCGCATCGAAGTTGCCGACGTAGCGAGCGACGAACGGCGTCGCGATGCCGATCGGAATCGCGCGCACGAAGATCAACAGACCGCTCAGCGTCGCGGTGAAACCGAGCGATCCTTGCACGAACTGCGGGATCGTATAGGTCGAGCCGAAGATCAGGCCTCCGATTACGAGCGCGCAGGCGAAGCCCGCCGCGACGGCACGACGCTTGAACACACGCAGATCGACTAGCGGCTGTTTCGTCGTCAGCTCGCGCCACACGAGGAGTGAGATGAAAATGACGGCCAAGATACCGTCGATCAAATTGTTCTGATCCTGGAACCAGTCGTAGCGCTCGCCTTCACTGAGCACGTACTGCAGACAGCCCACGCCGATCACCAGGAAGATCAGGCCGGGCACGTCGAGCGGCAGCCGTCGCGCCGGTCCGGGGTCGCGCAGCACCGCCAGCAGGATCAGAAACGAGGCGATACCCGGCACGATGTTGATGTCGAAGACCCAGTTCCAGTTCAAGTTGTCGACCAGCACGCCGCCCAGCGGCGGCCCCAGCGCCGGTCCCATGATCGCGCCGAGCGCGAAGATCCCTTGGCTCACGCCGAGTTGTTCGGGCGGAAAGGTGTCGCGCAGAATCGTCTGTGCCGTCGCCAGCAGACCCGCACCGAACACGCCTTGCACGATGCGAAAGATGATCAGCTCGTCGATCGAGGTCGAGACGCCGCACGCGAACGAGGCGGCGGTGAAGCCGGCGATGCAGGCCAGGAAGTAGCGCTTGCGGCCGAAGACCGTCTGCAGCCACGGGATCATCGGGATCACGATGACGACGGCGATGATGTAGCCGTTGATCACCCACGTTCCCTCGTCGATGGTCGCGCCGAGGTTGCCCTGGATGTTCGGCAGCGCGACGTTGGTGATCGTCGAGTCCAGCGTCTGCAGCAGTGCCGCCAGCATGACGCCGATGACGACCAGCAACCGCCGCGAGCCCGTCTCGACGACCGAGGTGGCAGCCTGTGGCGCACCCGTTGCCGCGGCCGCGGGCGCGCCGGAACGAGGCAGAGCGGGCGCCGAGGACGCCATCAGACCCTCACGACCATGACGAGGTCATCTCGTACCCATCATGACACGGTTGCTTCGGGGCGCCAAGATGATGCGCGTGGGCGAGAGTGCGCTTGCTTTGGCGGCCCGCAGGGGGCCTGGCACGGGCCCGACACTCGATAAGGTGACCGTGTACCGGATACGCACGCGCGGTCCGGCGTCCGAGGTCCACAGGACGGTGCCGTCGGTGACACCGTCGGCGGAGAAGTGGCGTACGATGCCGTTGGCGTCCTGCACGACGGCTCCCATGAGATGCGTTCCGGCGACCGGTGCCCACAGTTCGACCGTGCCCTCCTCGTCCCAGCCGTTGCTGGAACTACGATGACGCCGGTCGTGCCGAAGTCGGGTTGGATACGGACGTACTTCTGAATCCGCTGAAGCCCTGAAATGTCGGCGTCGGCGCATGTCCACGTGCCGACGAACGCCGCGAGCCCCGTCGGAGCCGGCGCGACGCGCTGACAGGCGAACCAGAGCGTCCACGGCTGGTCGGGCGCCAGTATCGTATCGACGTTCATGCGGTCTGAGCCGTCGAGCGTGTAGCGCATGTTGCCCAAGCGCTTGCCGACGATCACGATCTCGTGCTCGCTCGGTGCGGTGGCTGTGAGCGTCTCCACCATGCGGAGTCCGGTGACGTCGACCGCGCTGATCGACGGATCGACGACCGTGGGGCTCAGCGCCCAGAGCATCACGTTCCGATGAACGCGCCGAAGTCGCCGGGGAAGTGTGGCGGAGGACCATCGTTGACTTGGGCATTCACCGGGGTGGCGAGCGCGGCGACGACCGCGATGGCGATGACCAGGCGCACACGTCGGTTCATGGGCGCTGCTTGGACGCGAAGAGGCCGCCTCCCGGTGGGTGAGTGGGAGGCGGCCTCTCGCGGTGCCGGAGGACGAGGAGGATCAGGTCCCCAGCGCCGCGCTCATCGCATCGACGTCGATGCTACCCAGACCCGTCGTGTAGTCGTAACCGGGGAGGGCCGTGTAGGCGCCGTTGCCACCGACGAGGATGTCGTGGAAGCCGCCGTGCGGGGTCGTCGGCGGCGGGCCGACCAGCGTCGTGCCGGCGGCCGTCGCCGACCAACTCTGGTAGAGCGCCGGTACGGCGAAGCCGAGACTGCGTTTTCCTTGCAGCATCCGCGCCCAGGTGCCGGCCGCGAGCGGCGAGGCCAGGCTCGTCCCGCCGATGACGGTCCACCCGCCCTCGTCGGTCAAGTACAGCACCATTCCGGTCTGGAGGTCGCCGTCCATCGCGACGTCGGGGACGCCGCGCATGCTTTCTCCCGCCGCGCTGACCGGCTGCGCTGCCGACTCCCACGTCGGTGAGTACTCGAACTGGCTCAGACCGCCGCCACCGGAGTACCACGGGATCTCGCCCTGATACGGGCCCGCGACCGTCGTGTCGAGCGTCGTGCCGCCGACCGCGACCGTGTACGGTGAGGCGGCCGGATACTCGACCAGCGGCACGCCCGCGGGGACGCCGTTGGGCGTGCCGACCGAGCAGAACGATCCGGTATCGCCGGCCGAGGCGAACATCGTTTGACCTTGCGCTGCACCTTCGAGCAGGATCTCGTCGTCGACCACCATCGAGCCGTCGAGATATG
>JBEKAU010000360.1:0-3816 GCA_050015755.1 Vulcanimicrobiaceae bacterium
GCGCGAATTGCACCAGCGACGTCGTGCCGGCACTCGAGATTCCGGCGTACTCGACGCTGATCGGCGCAGCGTTCTATCCCGCCGGTCAGACGGGGCCGTACGTGTTCCCAGCCGCCTGGAGCGGCGGGTTGTTCGTGAGCGCACACGGATCGTGGCACGCCAACAACGGGATTCCGATCGATCCGCCGCACGTCGTGTTCGTCCCGTTCAGCGCCGGCATGCCGGCGACCGCGGTCAATTGGAGCGATCCGACAACGCAGTGGCTCGACTTTTTCACCGGCTTCCAGGACGCGGCCGGCAATCGCATCGGGCGCACCGCCGGCGTCGCGGTCGGCCCCAACGGGAGCTTGTTCGTCGCCGACGACCAGAACGGCGTCGTCTATCGCATTCGACCGGTTGCCACGGGGACACAGAGCGCGCGGCGAAAACGCTAGCGCTATGCGATTCGCTGCCCTCTTCCCGGTGCTCGCGCTCGCGTTGCTGGGCGCGAGTGTGCCGCCCGGCTTCGTCCTCGAACCAATCGCGCACGTCGATGGCGCGCGCGAACTGACCGTCGCGCCGAACGGCGATCTCTTCGTCGGCACCTCCGGCAACACGATCGCGATCGTCCCCGACGCGCAGGGCCACCCCGAACCCGCGCACGTGTTCGCGACGCTCCCCGATCACCCGGTCGCCGGCGTCACGCTGGTCGACGGTTGGCTCTACGTCGGCGCGCAGTTCGGCGTCTACCGCATCCCGTATCACCTCGGCGATCGCACCGCGCGCGGCAAAGCGGAGAAGATCGCCTCGGTGCGCACCAGCGGCGTCTCACGCGATCACTCGACGACGAGCGTCGCGCTCACGCACGGCGAGCTCTACGCGAGCGTCGGCTCGTCGTGCAACGTTTGCGATCCGGAACTCGACGCGACCCGCGCGAGCATCCAGCACATGGCGCCCGACGGCAGCGGGATGACGCCGCGCGCGGTCGACATTCGCAACGCGATCGCGCTGGCGGTCCAACCGAACACCGAAGACCTCTGGGCCGGGGTCGCCGGTCGCGACGACCTCGAGCACGGGCAGCCCTACGAGATCTTCGACGACGTGAGCGCGCACCCGGGCGTCCCCGACTACGGCTGGCGCACGTGCTACGACGATCACCGGCCGATCAACGGTGCGAGTTGCGCCGGCGTGGTGATCTCGCAGGTCGTCTTCCCGGCCTACGAGACGCCGATCGGCGCCGTCTTCTACCCGACGGCCGCGCTGGGGCGCTACGCCTTTCCGACCGCCTATCGCGGCGGCGCATTCGTGGCGCTACACGGCTCCTGGCACCAGCCACCGGTCCCGCCGCGGGTCGCCTTCGTCCCCTTCTCGGGCGCCCACCCGGCCAAGCCGGTCGACTGGAACGACCCGAGCGCCCAGTGGCACGAGTTCCTCAGCGCTTGTCAGGCGCCGGACGGCTCGCGCACGTGCCGGCCGACCGGGGTCGCGGTTGGCCCCGACGGCTCGCTATTCATCAGCGAGGACGCCGGCGGGACGATCTGGCGGGTTCGCCCGGCCGGTCGTTAGCGGCGCATCACCCGGCGGACCACCGGCAGGACGACCGAGGTCGTCGTCCGTTCCTCGTGCCGGCGCACGACGAAGTCGCTCCCGTAGGTCGTGATCAGGAACAGGCCCCGGCGGCTTTCGGAGAGGCCGTCGGGGAGTTGGGGTTGGTCCTCGACCACGTAACCCGGTCCCCGGTCCATGACCTCGAGGATCGCCCGCGGACCGTTCCAGCGCAGCCGCACGTCGACCGGGCCGGGCGCGTGGCGGGCGACGTTCCCCAGCAGCTCGCCGAAGATCAGTTCGGCCGCGTAGAGATCGGAGCCCGGTTCGACCTGCGCGGCCAGGTAGGCACCGAAGATTTTGCGGGCGTTGTGCGCCAGCGACGCGTCGACGATACGAAAGGAGAAACCGCGGTGGTCCGCACGCAGGGACCACGCGCCATTCGCCGCCGTCGGTTCGTCACCGGCTCGGTCATCGTCGCGCACGTTGGAGGGCTCTATTCCCGAAAACGTCCGAATCGCGCGCGGTTTGTGTCAAGAGATGCTAGAGGCGAAACTCGGTGAGGCGTTACTGCTTGCGGCCGGCATGGCGTGGCAGGTCGCTTGGAGTCTCCTGCTGGGCTTCGCGCTCTCGGCCCTCGTCCAAGCCGTCGTCTCGAAGGAACGGATGCAGGCCCTGTTCGGCCGCGACGGCATTCGTGAGATCGCGATCGCGACCGGGTTCGGCGCCGCCTCGTCGAGCTGCTCGTACGCCGCGGCCGCGATGAGCAAGACGCTCTTCAAGAAGGGCGCCGCGCTGATCCCGAGCCTGGCGTTCTTGTTCAGCTCGACCAACCTGGTCGTCGAGCTGGGGCTGGTCCTGTGGCTGCTGCTGGGTTGGCAGTTCACCGCCGCGGAGTGGGTCGGCGGCCTGGTCCTCGTCGCGATCATGGCCGTGCTGGTGAAGCTGACCTACCCGCGCGAGCTGGTCGAAGCCGCGCGCCGGCGCCTCGACGCGGGCGGCGGCCACGATCACGGCTCGATGGAAGGCGAAGGCCGCACGGTGTGGGAGCGCTTGCGCGATCCCGGCACGCAGGTCGCCATCGCGCAGAACTTCGCGATGGACCTCTCCATGCTGTGGGTCGACCTGGTCGGCGGTTTCTTGATCGCCGGTGCGCTCGCGGCGTTCGTCCCCGACGGCTTCTGGAAGGTCCTC
The DNA here is from genome assembly GCA_050015755.1 of Vulcanimicrobiaceae bacterium. Lineage (GTDB taxonomy): Bacteria > Vulcanimicrobiota > Vulcanimicrobiia > Vulcanimicrobiales > Vulcanimicrobiaceae > Vulcanimicrobium. The sequence continues at coordinate 2,719 of JBEKAU010000360.1, forward strand.
TTCCTCGGGCACGCCTCGCCGGTGGTGCGCAGCGTCGGCGACGCGGTGATCGGACCACTCGTCGCGATCTTCACCTTCGTCTGCTCGATCGGCAACGTGCCGATGGCGGCGATCCTGTGGACGAGCGGGATCTCGTTCGGCGGCGTGCTGGCATTCCTCTACGCCGACCTGATCGTGCTGCCGCTGCTCGACGTCTATCGCAAGTACTACGGTTGGAAGATGGCGCTGTACATCGGCGTGGTCTTCTTCGTGACGATGGTGCTCGCCGCGCTGGTGATGGACGGTTTCTTCCACGCGCTGCACCTGGTGCCGCGGCCGAACCCGAACCTGCGCGTCGCGCTGACGACATTTCGCGTCGACGTGACGTTCTGGCTGAACCTGATCTTCGGCGCGCTCGCCGTATGGCTCTTCGTCCTCGATCGTCGCCACCCGATGGAGCACCACGGGCACCACCACGAAGAGGGCAACGCGGCCGGCTAGGCTTCGGTCAGTGAGCCTTTGGTCGAGGGGATCGCGGCGGAGCCGGTCTGCACTTTTGCTTGCGCGAAGGCGCGGGCGAACGCTTTGAACGCGGCCTCGCAGAGGTGGTGGTTGTTGGTGCCGGCCCAGCGCAGCAAGTGGAGGTTGAACTTGCCGTGGTCGACGATGCTGCGGAAGAAGTGCGGCACCAATTCCGTCGGCAGCGCACCGAGCATCGGGACCGAGAGCGGGACGTCGAAGTTCAGGTAGGGGCGCCCGCTCAGGTCGACCGCGCATTGCACGAGGGCGTCGTCGAGCGGGACGGCGATCGAGCCGAAACGCACGATCCCACGCTTGTCGCCCAGCGCCTCGTCGATCGCAGCGCCGAGCGCGATGCCGACGTCCTCGACCAGATGGTGATGGTCCATCCCGTCGCCGTGCGCTTCGAGCTCCAGGCCCCAGCCCGCATGGGTCGCGAGCGCATTGAGCATGTGGTCGAAGAAGTCGACGTCGGTCGCGATGCGGATCGGTCCGCCGTCGAGCGAGAGACGCAGCGCGATGCGCGTCTCTTTGGTTTCGCGGCTGCGGTGGGCGACCCGCTCGGTCAGCGCACCGCTCCGGCGGCCGCCCCGTTACGCT
>JBEKAU010000361.1:0-3816 GCA_050015755.1 Vulcanimicrobiaceae bacterium
GCACGTGACAGCGCAGCAAACGACCTTGACCGCGAACGCGCGGAAATGCTAGTGTAGCAACACGATGCAGAACAAACGAGTCGACGGGAATCTGGCGACATGCTCTTCGCAGAACAGCGAACGGCTTGCGACGGCATTCTTCGATGGCTCGTCTATGAATCGCACGCGAGATATTTTCGGCTGAGTCCAAGACCTCATCGACATTCGAACGAGGGTCTCGGCAACGCCGAGGCCCTCGTTCTTTTTTCGTCGTTCCTCGACAACTGAATCCCGCCCGTAAAGAAGTGCGAGGCGGACGACATGCCCGTGTGGCCAAGCGGAAAGGCGCCTCGCTACGAACGAGGGGATCGGGAGTTCAAATCTCTCCACGGGTTTTGGGGTCTTCGTTTAACGGTAGGACCGCTGTTTTGCAAACAGTAGACGTCAGTTCGACTCTGGCAGACTCCAATAGTGCTCAGTGGCGAAATGGTAGCCGCACCTGATTGTTAATCAGGCGCCGCAAGGCTTGTTGGTTCGAGTCCAGCCTGAGCAGCTTTCCTTCAATTTCGGCGAGTGGTGGAACGCAGACACACCTGCCTCAGAAGCAGGCGCATTTCGTGCGTGCGAGTTCGAGTCTCGCCTCGCCGACCACGCGCAGGTATGCAAACGGTGAAGCACGCCGGCTGTAAACCGGCTACGTCAGAGACACTGGGGGTTCGACTCCCTCCCTGCGCACCATTCCATCAGGATCGCTCGCGAGTAGCCAAGTTGGTAAGGCAACGGGCTTTGGACCCGTGCACCGCTCGTTCGAATCGAGCCTCGCGAACCAATGGGCGCCAAACTAACGTGGAATAGTGCGAGGCTCTTTCCCTCGTGATGCTCGGTTCGAATCCGAGGGCGCTCACCAATCTCTGGTCTCATGGTGTAGTGGTGTGCACACCGGCTCGTCACGCCGGAGGTGCGAGTTCGATCCTCGCTGAGACCGCCAGCCCCGTTCGTCTAGTGGTTAGGATTCCGGTTTTTCACGCCGGAGAAGACGGGTCGGAACCGTCACGGGGTACCAGTCCAGGACTCGCACCAACTTTTCGTTCCGCGATCTCGGGGCGCATGTAGCTCAGCAAGACGCAGGTCACGATCGCGAAGCCCAGCAGCGGGATTTTGAGCGCGATCAGCATCGCACTCGCGAAGATGCTCATCGTGATGTACGACCGGGTGAGTACTTTGCGGCGGATGCGCGGCACCGTATGGTCCCCACCGGGATGCGGGAGTGCCTCCGATGCGAAAACGTGGTAGCCCATGTTCACCATCAAGATCACCGCCGCATAGACGAACGTGGGGGCCGGCGCGATCCGGCTGTCGGCCAGCCACGCGGTCGAGAACGGCACCAGTGAGGCCGGGAACATGTGGATGAAATTGAACAAGATCAAGCGCGGCGTCGACGTCGTCGCGAATCGCAGCAAGTAGTGGTGGTTGATCCAGACGATCGTGATGAACAAGTAGCTCACCGCGTAGCTCAGCGCCAGCGGCCACTGCTGGAAGAGCGCAGCGAACGTTGGCTGGGCCGGCAACCGCAGCTGCAGCACCATAATGGTGATGATCACCGCGAAGATGCCGTCGGAGAACGTCGCTAGCCGTGTTGGTGTGACGCTCCGAATCAGATTCCAGTCCGGCGGGTCCTCGTCGTTCACGTGCGCTTGCGGCGGGGTAAGGTCGTCTTCTCGCGCGGCTCGGGGGTCACGGCCGGCTGCGCTTCGGCGCGCGAGACCGGATGCGGGAGCAGATCCTGGAGCAGCACGCGGATCATCGCCGCGGCCGGCACCGCGAGGAACGTCCCCACCAAGCCGAACAGTTCGCTGCCGGCGAGGATCGCCAGCAGAATCCAGAACGGCGAGAGACCGACGTTCTCCTTGAGCACGCGCGGGGCGATGAAGTTGCCGTCGAGCATATGGATGAGCGCGATCAGCCCCGCCACGACGAGCGCGTTGGTCCAGCCGTGGGTGACGAACGCGAGCGCGACGGCCGGGACGAACGCGATGGCGGCGCCGGCGTAGGGAATGAAGTTGAGCGCGCCCGAGACGACGCCGATCAGCAGCGCGTACGGCACCTGCATGCCGAACAGCATGACGGTCAGCATGAAGCCGAGGATCGAGCCGTCGATCAGCTGCCCGCGGATGAAGCCGCCGACGACTTTGTCGAGATCGGCGATGATCGTTTCGGCCTTGCCGCGGGCGTTGGCGCGGGTCGGGAAGACCGCGAGGAACCCTTTCTTGAGATTCTCCGCATCGAGCAGCATGTAGGCCGCCAGCACGGGCACGACGATCACCGTTGCGAGGACCGAAATCGTCGAGGCGACAACCGCGAGGGTCTTGCTCGCGGTGCTGAACGCGTTGGTCTGCACCCATTCTTCGAGTTGGAGCGGGACCGTGGCCAAGTAGGCGCGCTCGGGAAGCGAAAGCCACCGCAGGATCGGCGTGGTCGGGTCCTCGATCATCATCGAGTACTTCGAGATCAGCCCCGGCGCCGTCCGCGCCACGTTCTGGACGTCGGAGACCAACGGGGGGACCAGCAGCTGCGCGATGGCGGCGCCGATGATAATCAAGAGCGCGTAGACGAGCAGGATGGCGACGCCGAGCGGCAACCGTTCGTTCAGGCGCCGAACCAGTGGGAAGATCAGGTACGCGAAGAACAGCGCGACCACGAACAGCAGCGCCGTCGCCTTGACGTTGCCGAGAAACTCCAGGAACCCGACGACCAGGTAGATCGCCACGGCGACCAGCCCCAGGGTCTTGAGCCAGAACGTGACACGCCGTTCAGCGCGCGAGACGCGGCGCAGGCGAGGCGGCGGGAGATCGGGTGCAGCGCTCACGGATGCTCTCTTCCCCGAAGCGGAGAGGCCGCCCCGCGCCGACGTCGTAAACGGGGCCGATGCCCGCCCCCACGCGTGCGGCCTTCTTCGGGTTTGCGCTCGTACCGTTCGCCACTGGTCTGGCGAGCTGCACCGTGAAACACTACCCGCCCGGGGTCCTGCGGATCGGCATGGTGACGGACGTGGGGGGCCTGGGTGACCACTCGTTCAACGACTCCGCCTACGCGGGGCTGCAGCGCGCGCAGCGCGAGCTGGGCGTGGTCACGACCGTCCTCGAGTCGAGCTCGGCCGCCGACTATCAGGTCAACATGACGGTCCTGGCCAACAAAGAGTTCGACGAGATCTTCGCGATCGGATTCCTGATGGCCGAGGACGTCTCCGAGGTCGCCTCGCGCTACACCACCCGCCACTTCGGCATCATCGACGCGGTCGTCGATCTGCCCAACGTCACCTCGGTGACGTTCAAGGAAGAAGAAGGCTCGTTCTTGGCCGGCGCGCTCGCCGCGATGACGACCAAGACCAAGACGATCGCATTTCTGGGCGGGGTCGACATCCCACTCTTGCGCAAGTTCGAAGCCGGCTACTCGGCCGGTGCGCGCGAGATGGACCCGTCGGTCAAGGTCCTCGTCAAGTATGTCGGCTCGTTCGAGGACGTCGCGTCGGGCAAGGAGCTGGCACAGGTGCTCTTCGACGAGGGCGCCGACATCATTTACGTCGCGGCCGGCAAAGCCGGCCTGGGCGCGATCGGCGCCGCCAAGCAGCGGCCGGGGACGTTCGTCATCGGGGTCGACTCCGACCAGGACGCGCTGGCGCCGGGCACAATCCTCACCTCGATGGTCAAACGGGTCGACATCGGCGTCTTCCGCGTCTGCGCCGCGCTGGCGCACCACCAGCACCTGCCCTCGCACTTGATCCTCGGGCTGGCACAGGGCGGCGTCGGCCTGACCGATTTCAAATACACGCGCAACGTC
>JBEKAU010000362.1:0-3810 GCA_050015755.1 Vulcanimicrobiaceae bacterium
CGGCGTGGGCGCGTACGTGAAATCGAAGACGATTGCGGAACGTGCCGCGTGGGACTTCATCGCTGCCGAAGGCGACGGGCTCGAGCTCGCGGTCGTCAACCCGGTCGGCGTGTTCGGCCCGGTGCTCGGCAAGGACTTCGCGACCTCGGTGCTCATCATCCAGCGCCTGATGGACGGTGCGGTTCCCGGCTGTCCGCGGCTCGCGTTCGGCGCCGTCGACGTGCGCGACGTCGCCGACCTGCATCTGCGCGCGATGACGGATCCCGTCGCGAACGGCCAGCGGTATCTGGCATGTGCGGGTGACTTCATGCTCTTCGTCGAGATCGCGCGCACGCTCAAAGAGCGGCTGGGTGCGGCGGCGCGCCGCGTCCCCGCACGTGAGCTCCCCGATCTGCTGGTGCGGCTGGTCGCGCTCGTCGATCCCGTGGCGCGACAGATCGTTCCCGAGCTCGGCAAGTTCAAGAACGCGACGAGCGCCAAGGCGCAGCAGCAGCTCGGGTGGATGCCGCGCTCGCGCGAAGACGCGGTCGTCGCGACGGCCGAGAGCCTCGTGCAGCTGGGTCTGGTCAAGCCGTAGCAGGAGAGTTCCGGTCGGCCGCGCAGGTCGTGGCGTGCGCTACCCGCTGATCGTTTCACTGGTGCTGCTTTCGTCTGTCATCGGCTGCTCCGGCGGCGGCGGAGGTTCGACGTCCCCGGCGCCGAGCGCGCCGACGTCGACGCCCGCGGCGACGCCGACCGCAACAGCCTCGAGCCGGCCAAGCACGACTCCCACCGTGACGCCGACTCCGCTGGTGACCGCGACACCAACCGCGACCGCTACGGCCACGGCCACTGCGTCGCCCACCGCCTCACCAGTGGCGACCACGTACGCGTGCAACGATCAGCAGTTCCTCACCGATCAGAGCGGCTTCGCCAACGGGACGATCAGCGGCGATCAACTCGTCGACGTCTGCGGCAGCGTGACGTCCGTGCTCGCGGAGCAGGATACCTCGAGTGGCCACCACGGTTATTTCTACGTGTCGATACTCGGCGGCACCACGATCGAGATCGTCTCGAATCTCGACGCGATGGCCGAGGCGTCGACCGATCAGCCGCCCGCAACATGGCCGTGGGTCACCGTCGGCCAGTACGTCTACGTGCAAGGCCGCTACTACTACGACAACAGCTCGAGCCAGGGCATCGACTGGACCGAAGACGACACCGGCTCATGGCCCGACGTCGGCTGGGTCGCCGTCTGCGACAACAGCGGGGCGAATTGCCAGAAATATTGGTGATACTCATCGGGTGATCCGCCCCTTCGCCGCCGCCGGGTTGGCGGGACTGCTCCTGGTTGGGATCGCGCCGCCCGCGCACTCGCAAGAGTCCTCGCCGCCGATCACTGTCATCTCGTGCCTCGTCGAGGCCTATCACCCGACGCAAGCACAGATCCGGGTGCGCTTTCGCAATGACGGGCCGCGCACATACGACGAGATCACGTTCCGAGCGCGCTACGGCCGCGTCAGTTGGGCCGACTTCACCGACAAGGGCACCTTTTCACCAGGTGCGATCGTCAAGGTGAAGCTCGAGCGAACCGACCTCCATACCCATGGCGATGACGACTACATCTATTGGGGGCCTGAAGCGTGCTCGGTCGTGGCCACGCACACGAACGATGGCGTGACATGGCGCGATCCAACCGCGCCGCTCGCGGACAACCAGTTCGCCACACCCGAGCCCGACGATGCGCCTCCGCTGCCGGCCGCGATGACGCCCGGTGGCGATCCCATCGGTCTCGTCGGGTGTAGGCTGAGCGTCGGAACCGGCGTCGCGCGCTTCCCGTGGCTTTCCCCCGACCCGGAGTGGGCGATACTCCTCGTACGCTTTCGCAATCTCGCAGAGCAGCCGCTCGACCGTGTCGTCTTTCGCGTGGCGTACGAAAACGGCGGTGGCATGGACTTCGCCATGACCGGGCGTTTCGAACCGCACGTCTTGACCAACTCGGCGCAGCCGTGGCACAAAAAGTACTGGTATTTCGCCGCTGAGCGTGCGGTTTCGATTCCCGAGTGGACCGGCATCGCCACCTTCGATGATCCGCACAACTGTACGACGGTCTCCGTGCGCTACGTCGACGGAACGGTGTGGCAGAATCCCGACGTCGGTCCGACCGAGCCGCCGGTCCCGACAGCGCCCCCGTAAGGCCCGCTGGTCCGGGTCGCTCCTGCGGCGCGCCTGGTCAACAAATAACTAAAGGGATATGAATTGAGATCCGCAAAACGCTGCCACGTGGAAAAATCGGCGGAACAGTCCCCCGATCCGGAAGATTTGATAGCCATAGGGTTATCATACTGACGTGCTAAACGCCCACGACGCGCTCTTCAGGGCGCTCGCCGATCCGACGCGGCGGGCGATCTTCGAGCGTTTGTGTCGCGACGGGGAACGGACTGTGGGCGGGTTGACGCTGCGATCCGGCGTCTCCCAGCCGGCCGTCTCCAAGCATCTCCGCGTCCTCAAGCAGGCCGGGCTGGTGCGAGACCGCCACGCGGGGCGGGAAACACACTACAGCGCGCAGCTCGGCGCGCTGGCCCCGCTCATCGATTGGGCGAGCGAGATGGCCGGGTTCTGGCAAAGCCGATTCGACCGCCTCGAAGACGTACTGAAAAGGATGGACCCATGAGCGAAAAGGCGACCGACACGCTCTCCGTCGTCGTAGAACGCGACCTGCCGTATCCGCCCGAGAAGGTCTGGCGCGCGCTCACGCAGCCGCAGCTGATCGAAGAGTGGCTGATGAAGAACGATTTCGTACCCGTCGTCGATCACCAGTTCCGCTTCAGTGCGGATTGGGGCGGCGTCGACGGTCGCGTGGTGACGGTCGAGCCGAACACGACGCTCGCGTACACCTGGGGAGGCTTCGGCCTCGAGAGCATCGTCACGTGGACGTTGACCCCGACGAGCACCGGCACCCACCTGCGCATGGAACAGACGGGCTTCAAGCCGGATCAGCCGCAATTCTACGAAGGAGCCAAGCAAGGCTGGCCGCGGTTCATCGCCTCGCTGGAGCAGGTGCTCCGCTCGTCGGACACGAGCGCCCGCCAAACACGACCTTCTTGAACTGCGGGCGATCGACGGTCGGAAAGGCACCGCCCGCAGAGCTCTTGCTCACGCAATCGTAGGACAACAGGTACGCAATGATGCTCGCATACTGCTCAGGCTCGAGCGAGCCTGGCGCGGTGGCCGGCATCTGTGTCGTGACGACCGACCGGAGCTGCGAGAGATCGAGGTTGCTGCGCGCCAAGCCCGGTCCGGTGAGCGCCGGCGCGGAAACGCCTTGCAGTTGCGAGCCGTGGCAGCTGGCGCACTTCGCGGCGTACATTTGCGCGCCGGCCGCAACTTGTTGCGTCGTGTACGGCGCCGATCCGATCGACGGCGGTTGCGAAGCGCTCGAAACCGGCGCAGCCGCGACCTGATTTGCGTCCGAATTGTCGACCGTGGTTACCGGACCCAAGCGATATGCCGTCAGCATGCTCCCGTGCGTTTTGGGAAGGTTGGGCGTCTGTACGTTGCCGGCCTCGCCGCTCAAGAGGGCGATGTACTCTTGCCCGTTGGCTTCGTACGCGGTAATCGGTGCGACGATCGACGACCCCGTGTTCGTCTTCCACAGGATGCGTCCGTTCTTCGGATCGATCGCGTAGAGATCGCCGCCGAGATCAGAAGTGAACACGAGGCCGGTCCGGGTAACGAGCGCGCCGCCCTGACCGGAGTATGGAAACCTCGTTACCCATGCGATCTTGCCGGTGGCGAGGTCGATCGCGGTGAGCTTCCCGGTTGCGTTCG
>JBEKAU010000363.1:0-3772 GCA_050015755.1 Vulcanimicrobiaceae bacterium
CTTGGCGGCGACGACGCGGTCCCAGGCCTGCTGCGCCCGCAGGCGCCGCTGCTCGTCGACCGGCTTCTTCGCCGGGGCCGCCGGCGCCGCAGGGGTCGCCTCAGCAGTCTCGCCGATGGGCGTCTCGGCAGCCGCTGGCGCTTCGGTCACGGGCGCTTCGGGCACGGGGGCCTCGGCGGCGACGTCGGTCACGGCCGGCTCGGCGCTGACGGCGGCGGCCACATCGGTCACGACCGGCTCGACGGGCGCGGCCGGTTCCGGCTCGACGTCGAAGATCGCCGGCGTCTCGGTCGGCTCCGGGTCGACGTCGGTGACGGCGGCCTCGGTCACGATGGCCTCGGGCACAATGGCCTCGGGCGCGGCGTCGGCCGCGGCCGGGACGTCCGGGGCGGCAATGACCACGGCGGGCTCGTCGGCGGCGGAAAGGGTCGGGTGATCCATGATGCTGACGACGCCCTTCGGCGTGCACGACGCCACCACTCTCGGGACGAGCGAGCCTGCGAAAAATTGCGGAGGCCGGGGGCCGAAAAGCGAACGGACGGTCGTCCGTCAAAGCTCCCCCCGTGCCGTCGAGGAAGCTGCGCGTCGGGTTGACCGGCGGCATCGGCTCGGGGAAGAGTGCGGTCGCGGAGATCTTCGCCGCCCACGGAGCGACGATCGTCGATGCCGACGTCTTGGCGCGCGAGGTCGTGGCGCCCGGGAGCGAGGGCCTGCGCGCGATCGCCGCGCGTTGGCCGCAGACGATCGCGGCGGACGGATCGCTCGACCGACCGGCGATGGCGCGTATCGTCTTCGGTGACGAGCGCGCGCGCGCCGAACTCAACGCGATCACGCATCCGCTGGTGCGTGAGCTCGGCGACCGGCGCGAGCGCGAGGCGCCGCCGGGCATCGTGGTTCACGTCGTTCCGCTCTTGTTCGAAGGCGACTTCTGGCGCGCGTGCGATCGCACCGTGCTGGTGATCGCGCCGATCGCGACGCGCATCGCGCGCGTGATCGCACGCGATGCCACCGACGACGAAGCCGTCGAGCGACGCATGGCGGCGCAGATCGATCCCGAGCGCGCGCGCACGCTGGCCGACTACATCGTCGAGAACGACGGCGACCTCACCGTGCTGCGCGCGCGCAGCGATGCGGTCTACGATGCACTGCTGCGCGATCTCACCGAGGAGGACACGCACGGATGAACGCGACCACGCCGAAGCCGATCTCGATTGACGAACTGCTGCGTTCCTCGTGGCAGCTCTTTCGCACGCACCCGAGTATCCTCGTCACCGCGTATCTGCCCTACGTGTTCGTGTTGCCGCTGATGGCATGGTTTTTCATCTCGGTCTTCGGCGCGGTGTTCTCCTCCGGCGTGCCAAACCACCAACTCGAGCCGCAGTTCGCGCGCGTCTTCTTGCCCGGCTATTTCGCCGGCGCCGCCGTGCTCTCGGTCCTCGTCGCCATCGACTACCTGTGGATGTTCGCGCTGGCCGACGGATTGTGGACGGGCGCGCCCTCGTCGCTCGGCGCCGCGCTGCATCGCGGCGTGAGCCGGATCGGCCCCGCCGTCGTGGCGATCGTCATCTTTCTGCTGCTGGAGATCGCGGCGATCATCCTCGCGATCCCGACGTTGTTCCTCTCGTTCCTCGCGCTGCTGCTCTTCTGCATGTACGTGCTTCCCGCGCTCGTCGCCGGACGCGGTGCCGTGGATGCGTTTCGCGACTCGTTCAGCTACGTGAAGCGGTGGTTCGGGGCATCGGCGCTGACCATCGTGGTCTTGGTGGCGATCCAGTACGGCATCTCGCTGGTCATGATGCCGGTATATGCCTTCGTGATGCCCAGTGGGTTGTTGTTCATGCCCACGGACCCGGCCGCACCGCCGCAACTGCCCCCGTTCTCGGTCCTGCTCACCCTGGGCATCGCCTACCTCATCTTGATGCTCGTGATGATCGCCTACAACGGGTTCCTCGCGATCGCGCTGACCGGGATGTATCGGTCCCTGCGCGGACTCGCGGAGCAGCCGGCCGGCGCGCTGCCGACAGAGGTTCCCCCGGCTGGCGCCGAAGCGTAAGGCCCCATGGAACAGGCCCTGGTGAGCCCCGTCCCGCTGCGAACCGTGCGCTCGTCGCTACGCATCGCGGCCCTGGGCACCTATCTGCCCGAGCGCCGACTCACCAACGCCGACTTCGCGAAGATGGTCGACACCACCGACGAGTGGATCGTCTCGCGCACCGGGATCCGCGAGCGTCGCATGTCGCGCGAGGACGAGTTCACGAGCGACATGTGCCTGGGCGCCGTCGACGACATGCTGCGTCGGGGCGGTTCGCTGGACGAGGTCGACTACGTCATCGCCTGCACGATCTCCGGTGACTACGCCTTCCCCAGCGTTGCGACCCAAGTGCAACGGCGACTGGGCCTGCAAGGCGTCGGTGCGATCGATTTGGGCGCGGCGTGCGGAGGCTTCGTCTACGGGCTCGACGTCGCCGACGCGCTGATCGGTTCCGGCCGTGCGCGCAGCGTCCTCGTCGTCGCCGGCGAGACGCTGACGAAGATCACCGACTACACCGATCGCACGACGTGCGTGCTGTTCGGCGACGGTGCCGGCGCGGCGCTGGTCACGCAGAGCGACGCGGCCGCCTCGACGCTGCTGGCGCGCCGGGTGAACTCCGATGGCGACGCCGGCAAGGAGCTGTATGCGACCAGCCTGCGGCTGGAGATCAACGGTGTCGTCGACCCGACGCACAAACTGCGCCAGAACGGGCGCGCGGTCTACGAGTGGGCGGTCACCCACGTCTCGGCCGGCGTCGCGGAACTCGTGCAGCAAGCCGGGCTACGCGTCGAAGACGTCGACTGGTTCGTGCCGCATAGCGCCAACGGCCGCATGATCGAATCGATCTGCAAACGCACCGGGATCCCGCCGGAACGCACGCTCACCAGCTACGAGTACTGCGGCAACACCTCGTCGGCGTCGATCCCGCTCGCGCTCGGCCCCGCGCTCGCCGATGGACGGGTGAAGCCCGGCCATCGCGTGCTGCTCTACGGGTTCGGCGGCGGACTGGTCGAGAGCGGCTTGCTGTTGCGGTGGAGCTGAGGCCGCACCGGAAGCAGTGGTTCCGCGCCCGGCGCGTTGTCGTAGGCCGGCGCGCTGCGGCCGACGTCGAAGACGCGTTGATCACCGATCGCGTCGAGAAAGCCGCGCACGACGTAGATCCCGCTCGGGCGCAGACCGAGATGCTGTGAGAGCCGGATCGAGCCGCTCTCGTCGCGCAGCCACGGAACGCCGCCGTCGTCGTACGGCTCGCCGGCGATCGTGATGACCGTGCCCGATTTCGCAACCAGCGCCTGCGCGACCGTCGCGGGCGGATCGAACACGATCGGTTTGTCGACGACGGCCGCGAAGTCGGTTCCGAGCATCGCGACGCGCACCACGTAACGACCGGGTTCGAACGCGTGGCGATCGACGGTGGTTGAATCGACGATCATCGCAGCCAAGCGCAGCGCGCCGGGCGCGACGTCGATCTGGCGGGTGATCGGGTTGGGCCGATGGCCGTTCACCGACGACCAGACCGGAACGTCGTTGCGCAGCACGTCGATGCGAAAGAGGTCCGTGGTCGGGAAGATCAGCGGCACGACGTGCCCGGTCGCGTTGTGCAACACGATCGTCACGGTAAACGGGGTGAGCAGCGCCGTCCCTTCGCGCGTCAGCGAGACGTCGGACCAGACGCCGCGAACGCCGCTGCTCTGCGCCGGACCGGCCAGCGCGACAAGACAGCCAGCGACGAAATCGGCT